>JAJPIH010000006.1 GCA_021324875.1 Alphaproteobacteria bacterium | reverse complement strand
TTTTACGGCCCCGGCGCCACCGAGACCGCCGGCAATTTCGCCTTCGCCACAGCGATCAAGGGCTCGCCCTATCTGACCTCCGGGGTGTTCGCCGCCGGCGCGGCGGCCAAACAATAGCGGCGGGCCGGCATCCGGCGCGCATTGACCTCGGCGCGTTGCGGCGCGCGCCCGGCCGGGTTCCGCTCTCGCGGGCGGATCAGGCGACCCGCGCACCGATAATAAATGAGAGCCGGCGATGACGCCGGCTCTCCCGCATCACGCTCAGTTCGGCTTCGGATAGGGTTGCCCCGAATAGGGCTGACCCGGATAGGGTTGATAGGCCCCGCTGGCGGCGGCGGTCGGCTGCGTCGCCGGCGCCGGGTTGTCTTGCGGGATCACCGCACTGCCGCCGGGCTTCGGGAAAAAGCTCTGCGTCGAGCCATAGGGCATCGAGCGCGCGTCCTGCCCGCTGTCGTTGGGCGGGGCGGTGGCAATCGACTGGGCGGCGGCAAAAGTGGCGCTGGCGGCGACCAGCGCCACCGCAAGAATGGTGCTTTTGACGATGTGGGTCATCACGGCAACTCCGTTATAAGCTAGACCGTGCAGCACTCTCAGCACGCGATGCTGCCGGATGCAAGCATTATATCGCGGTGCGGCAATGAATCACGTTCATTTTCCGAGTTTCGGCCTCAACCTGCTGCGCGTCTTCGACGCCTTGATCGAAGAGCGCAGCGTCACCCGCGCCGGTGAAAGGCTGGGTTTGACCCAATCGGCGATCAGCCATGCGTTGAGCCGCTTGCGCTACATTCTCGATGACGAGCTGTTTGTGCGCGGCCCCGACGGCATGCAGCCGACCCGCCGCGCCGCCGAGATCGCGCCGCGGCTGCGGCAAGGCCTGCTGCAATTGCAACTGGCGCTGACCCCGGCCGATTTTGTGCCCGAGCAGACAACGCGCCGGTTCACGATCATCTGCGGCGAATATGTCGGCGCGGTGCTGATCCCACCCCTGGTCGCGCGGCTGCGGGAGGCCGCGCCGCAGGCCGAAATCCGCATCCGGCCGTCCAATATGGGGGTCGCCGAGCCGCTGGTGGCGGGCCGCGCCGATCTGGCGATCGGCAGCTTTCGCCGGGTGCCGGAGGGGTTTTTGTGCGAAAGGCTGTTCGAAGAGACGCGGGTATGGGTGGTCAGCCAGCGCAATCCCGCCGCCTGGGAAGAGCTGACCCTCGAACGCCTGGCGGCGGTGCCGCATCTGATCATCTCGGCGGTCGGCGAAGACGAGCAGGCGGAGGCCGGCTATGTCGTCGATCACGGGCTCGAGCGGCTGGTCACGCGCAGCGAGGTCGGGCTGTTGCAGGGGGCGCTGGCGGCGCGCGGTCTGACCCGGGCGGTGGGGCTGACCACCCCGCATTTTCTCGCCGCGCTGGCGATTGTCAGCCATTCCGACATGGCCGCGCCGCTGCCGCGCCGGCTGGCGGCGGCGTTTGCCGGCATCTACGGGCTCAAGCTGTTCGAGCCGCCTTATGCCTCGCCGCCATTCACGATCATGGCGCTGTCGCATCACGAGCATGGCAACGACCCGGCGATCGCCTGGCTGCGCGCGATCGTGCACGAGGTCGCCTACACGTTGTGAGCCGCCGCCCCGCGCCCCGCGGCGCCCACGGCGCGGCATCGCCGGCGGCCGGATTGCCGCGGGTGCGACAAAGCCGGTTGCGGGCCGCGCCCGGGCCGGGCCATCATCGCCGGGTGTGCGAGGGGGAAGGGGGGTTCGGCGTGAGAAACTTCGCCCGGCCGCTGAGGCGCATGGCGAGGCCGGCCGCCGCCGCGACGAGGGCTTGCTGATGCGCGCCTTTCTCACCAGCCTGGCGATCCAGCGCCGGGTGGTCAAAGCCCTGATCATCCGCGAGACCTACACCCGCTACGGCCGCGATAATCTCGGCTTTGCCTGGCTCTTTGGCGAATTCCTGATCTTCGCGCTGCCGGTCATTTTGATGTGGCACTTGATCCGCGGCAAATACGAGCACCAGCTCCTGGTCGTGCCGTTCGTGTGGAGCGGCTACATGCCGATCATGCTGTTCCACCACATCGGCGGTCACATGCTGCATCCGCTAAAACTCAACATGTCTCTGCTTTATCACCGCAACGTCACCCCGTTCGATGTCGTCGCCAGCCGGCTGTTGGTGGAGATCCTCGGCAATTACGGCGCTGCCATATTTTCATTCTTTCTGCTTTTTGCGCTCGGCCAGATCGGTTGGCCGTACAATCTGCCGCTGTTCTTTCTTGGCTATTTTTATATGACCTGGTGGTGCGTCTCGATCGGGCTGGTGATCGGCGCCTACAGCGAACGCGCCTCGATTTTGGAAAAGATCTGGCAGCCGGTTTCCTACATGTATCTGCCGGTCTCGGGCTTTTTCTTTCTCGCCGCATGGCTGCCATCATGGTTGCGCTCGATCGCGGTAACCTGGATGCCGGCGGTGCCATGCTACGAGATGATTCGCGCCGGTCTGTTCGGCCCGGTTGTCCGTTTCTATTACGACATCCCGCAGCTCAGCTTTATCCTCGCCGCGATCACATTGTTCGGCCTGCTCGGATTGCGCGATGTCCGCCACCATCTCATCAACGAGTAATCGCGGTCCGCTGCATATTGACCGCTTCCGTCGTGTTGACGGTCGACATGAATTTTCGTAATTGCTTTACGCGCGTCGTATCACGTTCGCTGTCGTCACTCTGTGCCGGGCGCGCCCTGACGCCGAACGGACTGGTCGATGCGCTGTGCGCGATCACGTGAACCGTCGATTACGTGCCCGAGGCCTCATTATTGGCCGCCCGGCATCGCGGGAATTGGATAAAGCAATGGTCTCTAGGCAAGAGGTCGTCTACGCTTATCGGCTGTTGCTTGGGCGCGAGCCTGAGAGCGAGGCTGCCATCGAAGGGCATTTGCGGGCGGAAAGCTGGCTCGACCTCAGGCAACGGTTTGTCCGATCCTCGGAATTTCAGGCGATTGTGGGTCGCGAGGTGGTTCGGCGCGAACAATACGAGAATATTTTCGCTGGTCCTGCCTCAGTAGACGTTGAAATTTCTGCAGAACATTTCAAGACTCTGCTCCGTCATATTAAGCAAGCATGGCAAGACATGGGCGAGAAACGACCGCACTGGTCAGTGCTGACCGCGCCCGAGTTCCAGCCTGATCGAATACAGGAGAATCTTAGTGCATTTTACGAATCGGGAATGCAGAGTTGGCTTGCATTGGAAAGAGCCGCGTCCCGTAGCGGGCGAGAGTTGCGCAGCGATTGGACCGCTTTCGAACTCGGATGCGGAGTGGGGCGCGTCACCGCGCAACTGGCGAAACACTTTCATCTGGTAGTTGCCTATGACATATCACTTCCACATATCAATATAGCGAAAGAATACCTGAATAAACGTTTGTTTAATAACATAGAGTTCTGCGTATTGAGTGAACTTGATCAACTTCAGAATCTTAAGCCATTTGATCTTTTTTATTCGATAATTGTTCTACAACACAATCCGCCACCTCTCATTTACCAGATTCTTAAAATTGTTTTCAGCAAACTAAAACCAGGCGGATGCGTATATTTTCAGGTGCAGGTCTCGAAAATTGGCTATCAATTCGTAATTGAAGATTACTTGCGCGGCTTGGCTCCGCACAACAAGGCCATGGAGACTCATATTTTGCCGCAGCGATTTCTGTTTGAGCTTATGTATAATAGCGGTGTAAGGGTTCTAGACATACAGAGAGACTTTTGGCAGTCTTCGCCTTACGTATCGTTGAGCTTATTTGGGGAGAAATCCGAATTGGGCTGAGTGTCGCCCTCGCTCCCTACCTCCACAAATTCGATTGTGTACCATCCGGATGCAGGTGCTTTCGATTTAGGTTACGGTGGGGCATCGCTTGAAGATGCGGGGTATTTCCGCGCTGCGGATTGCTTGCTGCGGGTCGCTCGGCGGGGGGGCGGAAGCATTTGTGCTCCCAGCAAAGCCACCGCAAAATCCGTGACGAGATATGAGGACCGTTCGAGGAGGAGCGGTTGCCGTTGGATTGCGCGATCCGCCGTGTTGACGGTCGACGTGAATTTTCGTAGCTGTCTATTACGTTGCATCATCGTCCGCTGTCGTCAGTCAGTTCCGGGCGCACCCTCAACCGCGAAAACGGAGTTGTCGATGCGTTTTGCGCGACCTCGCGAATTATCGATGGATACCGAGCCGGAGCATCCTGCTTCGGAACTCTCCGCCAGAGGGTTGCGCGAGACCGGTGATAGCTATCGCGATCGGCGGATGTGGAGCGAAGCGGCTCGCTGCTATCGCGAATATCTCGCCGAGACTCCGGGCGACGCTGCAATCTGGGTGCAGCTCGGCCACTGTCTCAAAGAATCTGGTTCCTACCACGAGGCCGAATCAGCTTACGACCGGGCTTTGGCGCTCACCCCCGCAGACGATGATATCTACTTGCAGAAAGGGCACTTAGCGAAGCTAATGGGCTCGACCAACGACGCGATCTATTTTTACAAGAGGTCGCTCGCGTTGCGTCAGGACGACAACGACGCATTAAGGGAGTTACTGACGCTTGGCGCGTTTGTGGCGATCCGGGAGGTGCTACCGGCAGATGCTATGAAGCGGGCTAGTCCCCAACCGACGCTCTATCTCGATATTACGGACCTAATCGAATATGCAAAGCAGAATCCCTCACTGAGCGGAATTCAGAGAGTCGTAGGCAACCTTGCAAAGTGGTCGACAGCGCCCAGTGCAGGAGCGGATTTAAACATCCGGTTGGTTGTTCCGGAATACGATAGAGGTCGCATTTTTGTCGTCAATTCCTTTCTCGTGTCCGGATTGATTGATTTACTCCAACACTCGGGCTCTGACAGAGGCGCACTAGACGCAACGATACAGTCTGTATACGAGTCGCGATTGCAGGTTACCCCCGTAGCTGGAGACCTATTCGTCATTGCAGGCGCGTTCTGGATCTATGATCATTACGACATGATTGCCGCTTTGCGGATACGCGGTGTGAAATTTGGGGTGTTTATTCACGACTTG
>JAJPIH010000321.1 GCA_021324875.1 Alphaproteobacteria bacterium | reverse complement strand
GGCGTTGCAGCTGTGGAATAGATCGAAATAGCGGGGATGGCGCGAAAAGCGCCGGGCGATTTCAATCTCCGACAACGGCCGCAGCAGCGAGAAATAGGCGATGCTCGGCGTAATGTGGCGGGCGATGTAGTCGGCGAAATCGCGCTCGAATTCGAGCGATTTGCTGTATTGGTGATTGATCGCGGCGCCATCGACGATCAGGTTGGGGGCGCTCGCCGAATGCTCGTTGGACATCGCGATCGTGTCGAAGCCGGCCAGTACGGCGCAGGCGAGCACAATCGCGCTCAAAATGCCGGTGACCGGCACATGGCCGTTGAACGCCCCCTCGGCGTTGAGCCGGAACAAACCCGGATCGAGGCGGCGGCGTACCCGGATCGCCGGCCGCCCGGCGGCAGCAATGGAGGCGGCAATCGGCGTCGCATCGCCGAGGGCAAACAGCACTACCTCCTCGCCCGCCGCCTTCAGACATTCGACGGTGACGATCGAATCCTTGCCGCCGCCAATCGGCACACAGACGCGTCGCGGCAAGTCGAGCGCGAGCGGCGCCGAGGGCGCCGCGTCCCGGGCCGCGACATGGCAATAGCCGGCAAGCCGCAGCCCGTTCTTCCAGGCAAACTCGGCCAGGCCGTTCTCGTAGAATTTCTGGACAAACTCGGCGGTCACCCGATCGAGCGCGAATGGCTCACAGATCAGGTTCTCCGGTACGAACGCCTTGTAATAGCTGACGCCGGCAAACAAGAAGACCAGCCGGAAGATGCGGTCGAGCACCGCCTCTTCGGCATGCGACAAAGCCCGCGGCGGAAAATCGAAGCTCAAGACTTCCTCGAAACGCGGGCCGTCGAGAAAGCGGTAAGCCAGCGACAGCGTATTGCCCACGCGGTCGTAGCGGTATCCCTCGAACCGGAACTCCTTATACCGCATGTGCCGCCGCCGGGCCGTCGACGAGGGCACGCACCTCGCGCAGCTTGAGGTGGTGAAAGCCCAGGTCGTAATTGTCGATGGTTGCGGTCTGCCGTCGCGAAACGCCATCAACCGCCGGGCCGCGCGCAACGGTCGTCTCGAGAATATGCCGGTCGAGGCCTTCATCGAGGCAGGCCATGAGCCGCGGCCGCCAATCCGCGCGGATCGCGGCTAGGGCGGCGATCAGCGCATAAGCCCCCCAATGCGACACGCCGGCGACGATCAAATGACGGGCCGGGGTGACACAGGCGATCGTCTCGCCATGCGCAACATGGCGGGCGACGAGGGCGCGCGGCAGCGATCCCATGCCGATCTCGTTGCCGCCATCGCCGATGGCGATCGTGTCCCAGGGCCCGGCGAGAAACAGTTCGTCGAGATTGGCCGTGTAGGCCCCGATATCCTCGCCGCGCATGTTGCGCGGAGCGCCGTCGGCGCTGCGGCCGCAGCGTTCGATCGCCAGCGCATGGCCGACGCCGGCCGCGCGCCAAGCCGCAATCAGCGGCGCGAGCGAGGCGCCGAGAGCGACCGCATCGACCACGACCTCGGCGGCGCCGGCCGCGGCAAGAGCGGCGACGCAGGCGTCGCGACAGGGAATGTCGGTGGCGAGCCGGCAGACGATGCCGACCCCGCCGAAGGCCCGCGCCAACAGCGCCGCGCCGCACGGACCGTCGGTCTCGGCCGCCGGCGGAACCGCTCCCGGCACAAAGAACCCGGTGATGATCCCGACCCGGGCGGGCTCGGTCCGCGCCAGCGCCGTCGCCGCCCGCCACAAGCCGCCTTGGGCGGCCGCGCATAGCGCCTCGATATTGCGCCCGACATCGGCCTGGATCGCGCGCTCGATGTCGCCGACCCGCCTTTGCTCTGCCGGCGCCGCGGCCGAGCTCGCCGCCATTGCTAGAGACTCGCCAGCCGGGCGTTCAGCAGGTCGGTCACCAGCATCGCACCCGGCGCATGCGTGATGCAGAATTCGGGTGCAACCTCGGCAATCACCGCTTGCGGGGTGACGCCGCAGGCCCAGAACACCGGCAGCTCGCCGTCGCGCACAGGGACGGGGTCGCCGTAATCCGGTCGCCCGAGATCGGCGATGCCGATCCGGTCCGGCAATCCGATGTGGACCGGGGCGCCGTGCACCGCCGGAAAGCGCGAGGTGATCTGGATCGCGCGAATCGCATCGGCCGGAATCAGCGGCCGCATCGACACGACCAGCGGCCCGGCAAACCGGCCCGCCGGCACGCAGGCGATGTTGGTGCGGTACATCGGTACGTTCCAGCCACAGCTCATATGGCGCAGCTCGATGCCCTCCTCCGCCAGCGCCTCTTCGAACGAGAACGAGCAGCCAAGGGCAAAGCTGACAAGATCCTCGCGCCAGATTTCGGTAATTTCGGCCGGCTCCTCGACCAGTTCGCCATCGCGCCAGACCCGGTATTGCGGCAGATCGGTGCGGATGTCGAGATCCTGCCCGAGCATCGGCAAACGCGGATAACCCGGCTCGGACACCGCCAACACCGGGCATGGTTTCGGATTGGCCTGGGTAAAGCGCAGGAAATCATTGGCCCATGCCTGCGGCAGGATGACGAGATTGGCCTGGACATTTCCCGGGGCGAGACCGGCGGTGGGGCCTTTCCACTCGCCGCTGCGGCAGCGCCGCCGCACCTCACACCCGGCCTTGATGCTCCGCTCGGTTGCTGCGCTCATGGTTCAAACTCGCGATGCCGAAAAAATTTTACTACGCGGTGCCGGCCATCAAAACAACGAGCGATTGTCGAAATCTCGAACCCGGTAGGTGTGCGTGAAAAGCGCTATTTTTCTTGCCGTTGCCATCATCCTCGAAATCAGCGGCACGACCGCCTTGAAGCTGTCGCAAGGCTTTACCCGGCCGGGTCCGGCCGCGGTCGTTGTCGTCTGCTATTTGGCGAGTTTTGTCGTGCTTTCGTGGGCGCTGCGCGGGATTGCGCTGTCGACTGCCTATGCCATCTGGTCCGGCGTCGGCACCGCGGTTGTGGCGGCGATCGGTATCGTATGGTTTGCCGAGCCGGCTGGCGTGCTCAAGCTCGTCTGCCTGGCGGTGATCATCGCCGGCGTCGCCGGCTTGCACCTCGCCGGCTAAGCCTGCCTGCCCGCAAATTCCATCCGCCGGAAGGCCGCGTTTCCGGGAAGTCAGCGCGAGCGGCGGGCGGCAAGCCGCAGGCGCAGCGCGTTCAGTTTGATGAAGCCCTCGGCGTCGCGTTGATCGTAGACCACGTCTTCCTCGAAGGTGACATGGGCGAGGCTGTAAAGGCTCTTGGGCGATTTGCGGCCGGCCAGCCGCACCGAGCCCTTGTAGAGCTTGAGCCGCACCACCCCCTCAACCTGCTCCTGGCTCTTGTCGGTCAGCGCCTGCAGCATCTCGCGCTCGGGCGAGAACCAGAAACCGTTATAAATCAGCTCGGCATAGCGCGGCATCAGCTCGTCTTTGAGGTGGGCCGCCCCGCGGTCGAGGGTGAGGCTCTCGATGCCGCGATGCGCCGCCAACAGGATTGTGCCGCCCGGGGTCTCATAGACGCCGCGCGATTTCATGCCGACAAAGCGGTTCTCGACGAGGTCCAGCCGCCCGATGCCGTGCCGCCCGCCCAATTCGTTCAATCGCGTCAACAGCGCCGCCGGCGACAGGCGCTCGCCGTCGACCGCAACCGCATCGCCGCGCGCGAATTCGATCTCGACATATTCCGGCCGGTCGGGGGCTGCTTCAGGCGCGACGGTGCGGCTGAACACATATTCCTCGGGCTCCGACCACGGATCTTCCAGCACCTTGCCCTCGGCCGAGATGTGCAAGAGGTTGGCATCGACCGAAAATGGCGGCTCGCCGCGCTTGTCGCGGGCGATTGGGATCTGGTGCCGCTCGGCATAATCGAGCAGCCGGGTTCGGCTTGTCAGATCCCACTCGCGCCACGGTGCGATGACTTTGATCTCGGGAGCGAGCGCATAATAGCCGAGCTCGAAACGGACTTGGTCGTTGCCTTTGCCGGTGGCGCCGTGGGCGACCGCGTCGGCGCCGACCTCCCGCGCAATCTCGATCTGGCGCTTGGCAATCAGCGGCCGCGCAATCGAAGTGCCAAGCAAATAGGCGCCCTCGTACAGGGCGTTGGCGCGAAACATCGGAAAGACGAAATCGCGCACAAATTCTTCGCGCAGGTCGTCGACAAAGATCTGCGCCGCGCCGAGCTGCTCAGCCTTGCGCCGCGCCGGCTCCAATTCCTCGCCCTGGCCGAGATCGGCGGTAAAGGTCACCACCTGGCAGCGATAGGTCTCTTGCAGCCAGCGCAGGATCACCGAGGTATCAAGCCCACCGGAATAGGCCAGCACCACTTTTTTGACCGGCTCCGCCATCGCCTTCCCTCCGCCGCCGTCGCGCCGGTCGCCTAGCCGAAATCGGCGCCGGCGGCAACCGCTGTCGCGGTCGAGCCGGACAGATAGCGCTCGATAAAGACAACCGCGACATCGAGCGCGCCGAAATCGGCGAGGTTTTCATGGCCGGCCTGCGGCGGGAACCAGCCTTCCTTGGGCGCCCTCGCCGCCGCCAGCAGCCTGCGGCCGTGACTGACCGGCACCACCCGGTCGCGACCGCCGTGCATGACCAGCAGCGGCGCATGGATCCGGCCGATGCGCGAGAGCGAGTCGAATTTGTCGCGCACCAACCAGGCCGCCGGGACAAATGGATAATGGCGCTGGGCGCAGGCGGCGATGCTGGTGCACGGCGCTTCGAGCACGATCGCCGCGACCGCGCGGGTGGCGGCGAGGTGGATCGCCACCCCCGATCCCAGCGACTCGCCCCACAGCACGGTACGGGCCGGCGCGATCCCCTCCGACGCGAGAAAAGCGGCCGCCGCTTCCGCGTCGATCACCAATCCGCGCTCACTGGGCTGCCCGGGATTGCCGCCAAAACCGCGATATTCGGCGAGCAACACGCCATAGCCCTCACGGGCCAGGCGACGCAGGCGCTCGGCGCGATAGCCGATATGGCCGCCATTGCCGTGCAAATAAAGAATGACCGGGCGCTGTGGCGACGGGGGCCGGTACCACGCCAGCAGGCCAAGACCGTCGGCGGTGGTTATCTCGACCGCGTCGACGCCGTCTGCGGCAAGATCACCGAGCACCGGCCGCATTGTGCAAGGATGGTAAAGCAGGCGCCGCTGACACACATAAAGCCCGCCGACAATGCCGCCGTAAGCGGCCAATCCCACACCAACAATCGCGTCGAACATCGCGACGGGGTCTCAGCAAGCGCCCGAGGCGGCGGCCGGCTCCGGCCGGCTACGGCGCGCCCGGACACTCGCTGATTTGAGCTGGCCGCACGCCGCCAGGATGTCGCGGCCGCGAGGGGTGCGCACCGGCGCCGAATAGCCGGCGGCAAACAGGATCTCGGAAAAAGCGGCGATGGCGTCGTCGGTTGCGCATTCATAGGGCGCCCCCGGCCACGGGTTGAACGGGATCAAATTGACCTTGGCCGGGATGCCCTCGATCAGTCTGACCAATTCGCGGGCCTCGGCGGGGCTGTCGTTGATGCCCTTTAGCATCACATATTCGAACGTGATGCGCCGCGCGTTGCTGGCCCCGGGATAGTGACGACAGGCTTCGAGCAGTGCGGCGATCGGGTATTTGCGGTTCAGCGGCACCAGCCGGTCGCGGATGTCGTCTCGGACCGCATGCAGCGAAACCGCGAGATTGACGCCGAGCTCGATGCCGCAGCGACGGATCATCGGCACCACCCCGGCGGTCGACAACGTGATCTTGCGCCGCGACAGCGCCAGGCCTTCGGGGTCCATCGCGATTTTGATCGCGCGGGCGACATTGTCGTAATTGTAGAGCGGCTCACCCATCCCCATCAGCACGATATTGGTCAATTTGCGGTCGTCGCGCGAAGACGGCCATTCGCCCAGCGCGTCCCGAGCAAACATGATCTGCCCGACAATCTCCTCGGCGCCGAGGTTGCGCACCAGCTGCTGGGTCCCGGTGTGGCAAAAGGTACAGTTCAAGGTGCAGCCGACTTGCGAAGAGACACATAACGTGCCGCGGTCTTCTTCCGGGATGTGGACGGTTTCGACCTCCTGCCCATCGGCAAAGCGCAGCAGCCATTTGCGGGTGCCGTCGCTCGAGACGAGGCTTTCCGCAGCCATTGGACGGGCAATCTCGTAGCGCTCGGCGAGGCGTTCGCGGAACGCCTTGGCAAGCGAGGTCATGACCGAAAAGTCGGTGGCGCCGCGATGGTAGATCCAGTGCCACAATTGGCGCGCGCGAAACGGTTCGGCGCCGAAGGCGGTCATCTCTTCGGCAAGCGCTTGGCGGCCGAGCCCAACGAGGTTGCGGCGCCCGATGGTCGGATAGTCGCTCGACATTTGCGCTGAATATGGCCCGCCGCGACCACCGACGCCACGGTCGCGGCTAGCGTTTAATGCCGCAAGCCTTGTCGATCAGCGCCAAACTCTGGGCGAAACCCGCGAGCGAATAAATGTCGGTGGTGGGCGGCCCCTTTTGTGGCGTCGCCCGGAATACCGCCTGTCTTCCCTTGGCCATGGCCTCGGTGATGGTCTTGTCGAGATCGGAGGTTCGTGACCAGGCGGTGTCGCCTTTGGTGAACAGGTCGAAATGCGTGCCATCGATATCGAGCGCGGCGTCGCTGCCGGGCTTCAGCGGCGTCCCGGCATCGAAGCTGACGACATTGGCGACATTCTCCTGGGGCCGGTGGGTGACCATCGCCGCCGGCGCCTTGCGCCTGAATTTCGGCGGCTCGCTCTTTTGCGGCGCGCCGGCGAGATAGCAGACCCGCCCGGCCCGTTCGCGATAGACAAACGCGCTCCACGGTCCGGCGCCGCCGAGCCGCTGCACCGCGGGAGCCGCCGCACCGTGTTTTATGGGCGGCGGTTTGCCTGGAGCCTCGGCGGCCCGGACGGGGCCGGCGAACGCCATTGTCAGGATGACCAAGACCGAGAATTCACGCCAAAGATGCCTCATGACCCGCCCGCAGACTCGCCCCTGAAACCCCGACTTCGCCCGCACCGCCTCGGCATCGCGACGGCACGCCGCTGCCGCTCTCGCCGGCGGCGTCGGCCAACGTCGGCCGTAGCAATCCCGACCGCGGATCATAACAGGTTGCCGCCGCGCACGCATGAGGCTCCCCCTGCCGCGCAAAACCGGGCACAATGGCCGGGATGGACGCGATCACGATACGCCCGGCGCGGCCGGCCGATGCCGGCGCCATCGCCCGGCTCGATGTCGACACTTGGCGTACGACCTATGCCGGCGTGCTCTCGACGGATTATCTCGTCGGCCTGTCGCCGCGACGGCGCGAGATCGGCTGGCGGATGGCGATCCAACGCGACCCGCTGGACATTCGTGTCGCGGTCGATGGCGCCGACGCGGTGCGCGGTTTCGGCAGTTGCGGCCCGAGCCGCAGCGAGCGGCGGTTTCCGGGCGAGGTGTTCACGCTTTACGTGGCCCCGGATTGGCAGGACCGGGGGATCGGCCGCCGGCTGTTGACGGCGCTGTTCCGGCGCCTGACCGCGACCGGTCTTGACGCCGCGATCGTGTGGGTGCTGCGCGACAACCCGGCGCGGTTTTTCTACGAACGGCTGGGCGGACGGATGGTCAGTCATCGCCGGATCCCGGTCGGCGGGCGTATGGTCGAAGCGCTCGCTTATGGCTGGCCCGACCTGCCGGCTTATCTGGCGGCGATGCGGAGCGAGGACCGCGGGCCGTCCTGAGCCCGGCCAAGCCGCAATGTCGGCGCCGCGGCAGCCAGCCACTACGCGACTACGCGGCGGCCGGGCGGCGCTGCTTGGCGCGGAAATGCGGGATCACCCGCTCCCCGAACAGCCGTAGCGTGTTCATGACCTCCTCATGCCGGGCCGGGCCGACCGCGCATAGCAGGATTGCCTCCTCGATCCCCAGCGCTTCGTAAAGCTCGAGAAAGCGGATGCACTCCTCGGGTGTGCCGACGCAGAATTTGGTGCCCTCGTCGCGCACCGCGCGTGGGGTCGGTTCTCCGGGCTGCGGCCCGGCGGCAAGGCGTTGATCGCGCGCATAATAGCCCTGGTAATCGGCCGGCACGTTTGTCGGATCATAGTCGCGCCACACAAGACGCGCGCGCTCGCGCTGTTGTTCGAGATACCACGCGACCAGCTCGGTGCCACGCTCGGCTGCGACCCGCGGATCCTCATGGCAATAGCCGGCGGTCATCAGAGCCGCACGCGGCCGCGTTCCGGCCACGGCCGCTGGCAGCGCGTCGCGATAAAGTGCGAGCAGCTGCCCAACCCGGTCGGGGCCCCCCTCGCTGCCGAACAGGCCGCCCATACCCGATCTTCCGGTCTGGCGCGCCGTCTCGTCGCTGCTGCAGGCGGACCAGAGCGGCGGATGCGGGCGTTGGACCGGCTTGGGCAGCACCTCGCGGCGCGGGATCCGGTAATATTTGCCGGAATACTCGATTTCCCGCTCGGTCCAGATGCGCGGCAACACCTCGATAAACTCCTGCCACATGCCGCGCGTGTCGCCCAGATCGGTGCCATAAGGGGTGAGCTGATAGGGATAACCGGTCCGTCCCAGCCCGACATCGACCCGCCCGCGGCTCAAAATGTCGAGCGTTGCCATGCGGGCGGCGACGTGCAACGGGTGATGGATCTGCGCCAGCACCACCCCGACACCGAGACGGATCCGGTTGGTTCGCTGGCTGACCGCCGCCAAGGTCAGATCCGGCGCGCTGTTGTGTGACCAGACCGGGCGGAAATGATGCTCCGAGAACCACGCGCTCTCAAAGCCCATCGCCTCGGCATAAGGGATCTGCTCGAGGGCTTCGTAAATGCGGTCGGATTCGCTGGTCGCGGTCCACGGTTTGGGAACCTGGATCTGGTAGAACAGGCCAATTTTCATCGTTTTTCTCCTTGGCCGGACGCGGGTGCTACCGGGTCAACTGGCGCAACTCGCCGGCGAAGGTCATGGGCGCAAGCATGACGGCGGCGCGCCGCCGCCCGCATCACGATCACGGGCGGCGGTTGAGGTGGCAAGAAAATTCGGCCGCGGCAACAAAGCGCCCGTCGGTTGAGCGCGATCACCCGATCCGGGCAACGGCCGCGGCACAGCCCCCTCGCTGTGCAGCCAGAACCGAGCGAGACCGGGGCTAGCGCCGCCGGAAATAGTGCAGGCTGAACAGATCGTCCCGATCGGTCCAGGTGTCGAGCAGATGAAATCCAGCCCGGGCGGCGAGATCGCGAAACTCCTCCACCCCGTATTTATAGGAGTATTCGGTATGGATGAGTTCGCCCGCGGCAAATGCAAAACGGTGGCCGGCAATCTTCGCCTGTTGGTCGGCGAGGCTGCGGATGTAGATTTCCACGCGCCCTTTGCTCTCGCTGTAAAAGGCGACGTGCTCGAACGCATCGAGGTCGAGATCGGCGTCAAGCTCGCGGTTGATGCGCGCGAACAGATTGAGGTTGAACGCAGCGGTGACGCCGGCGCGATCGTTGTAGGCGGCGTCGAGAACCGCACTTTCCTTCTTGAGGTCGACGCCGATCAACATTTCACCGCCGGGGCCGAGGATGTGGGCGCAGTTGGCGAGAAAGGCGACCGCCGCGCCGGGCTTGAAATTGCCGATCGTCGAGCCGGGGAAAAAGCCAAGCCGGCGGCCGGCCGGTCCGGGTAGGGGCGGCAAGGTGAAGGGGCCGCTGTAATCGGCGCACAGCGCGACGACCGCCACCTCCGGGAAGTCTTGGGCCAGCGCCGCCGCCGCCTCGCGCAGATGTTCGCGTGAGATGTCGACCGCCAGATAGGCGAGCGGCCGGTCGAGGGCCTGCAGCAGGATGCGCGCCTTGTGACTGGCGCCGCTGCCGAATTCGATAATCCGCGCATGCGGCCCGACTTGCGCGGCGATGTCCTCGGCGTTCTCCTGCAGGATCTTTATCTCGGTCCGGGTCGGATAATATTCCGGAAGCCGGCAGATCTGTTCGAACAGCGCCGAGCCGCGCTCGTCATAGAGATATTTACACGGGATTGCCTTGCGTGGGCGGGCAAGACCGGCCAGCACCGCGTCGCGAAAACTGTCCTCGCCCGGCGCCAGATCATAAAAGGTAAATCCCGCCTCGTCCTTCATCAGGCGTCCTCCGCGAGGCGCAGCCCGGAAAACGCCCAGCGCGCCGAGGGCGGGAAAAAATTGCGATAAGTGGCGCGGATATGCCCGGCCGGCGTGACCGCGGCACCGCCGCGCAGCACCATTTGGTTACACATGAATTTGCCGTTGTACTCGCCGATGGCGCCGGCGGCGGCGCGAAAACGCGGATAGGGCGTGTAGGGGCTGGCGGTCCACTCCCAGACATCGCCGAACATCTGTCGCAGGCCCTGGGGCTCGGCGGCGCTGTTGTCGGCCGTGGGATGAAAGAGGCCGCGATCGGCGAAATTGCCGACCACCGCAACCTCGGCGGCGGCGGATTCCCATTCCGCCTCGGTCGGCAGCCGCTTGCCGGCCCATTTGGCATAGGCGTCGGCTTCGTAAAAGCTGACATGGCAAACAGGTTCGGCCGGGTTCAGCCGCCGGCGGCCGCCAAGCGTGAAGATCGACCAGCCGCCGTCTTCGCGGCGCCAATAAAGCGGCGCCTCCCATGCCTGCGCCTGGACCGTCGCCCATCCGTCGGACAACCACAATTCTGGCCGGCGATACCCGCCCTCCTCGATGAAATCGAGGAACTCGCCGCAGGTGACCGGGCGGGATGCCAGGCGAAACGGCTCGAGCCAGACCTTGTGCCGAGGGCCTTCATTGTCGAACGCAAAGCCGCCCCCTTGATGGCCGATCTCGACCAATCCGCCGGGCAAATCGAGCCAGGCGAGCGCGACCGCCGGGGCTGCGATCTGCGGCTGCGGCGCCTGATAGGACGGCGATAGCGGGTTCATCGAAAAGACGTGCTTGATATCCATCAGGATCAGTTCCTGATGCTGCTGTTCGTGATGAAAGCCGAGCTCGATCAACGGCGCCGCCTGCTGCCACACCGGCTCCGGCGCATGCTCGACGAGGCGGGCGATCGCCGCCCCGACATGATCGCGATAGGCACCCACGACCTCGACCGTCGGTCGCGACAATAATCCCCGCTCGGGGCGCGGATGGCGCGGCCCGGCGGCCTCGTAATACGAGTTGAACAGATAGGCAAAGGCCGGATCGAACACGCGGTAACCGGGATCGAGCGGACGCAGAACGAAGGTCTCGAAAAACCAGGTCGTGTGCGCCAAATGCCATTTTGTCGGGCTGACATCGGGCATCGACTGGATCGACTGATCTTCTGCGGTCAGGTTGGCGGTCAACCTCTCGCTGTCGCGGCGCACCGCCTCAAACCGCGCCAGCATGTCGCGCCGGCTCGCACTCTCCTGTTCACGCACGATCTTGTTGAGCACATTTTCCCCCGAGAAGCGATCTGACGACAGCGATCTGATCTTCGGTCAACACCGGCTACACCGGTTCGTTTCGGCCGTCGAGATAGCGCGCGCGCAAATGCCGCTCGAAGCTCTGCGTGCCGAGCGGTCGGCCGGTGGCGTTTTCGACCAGTTCGGCGGTCGACATCAGCGAGCCTTGGCTGTGCACCTTGTCGCGCAGCCACGCCAAAAGCGGACAGAACCTGCCGGACGCGATCGCCGCCTCAAGCCCGCCCAGCGCGGCGCGCGCCGTCTCGAACAGCTGCGCGGCGATCATCGCGCCAAGCGTGTAGGTCGGGAAATAGCCCCACGAACCGTCGAACCAATGGATGTCCTGCAGACAGCCGTCGCGATCATTGTCCGGAACGATCCCGAGCAAGTCGCGCATGCTTTCGGCCCAGGCGGCCGGCAGGTCGCGCACCGCAAGATCGCCCGCGAGCATCGCCCGTTCGAGGCGATAGCGCAGGATTACATGCGCCGGATAGGTCACCTCGTCGGCATCCACCCGGATCAGACCCCGCCGCACCCGGGTCGCCCGGCGATAAAGCGCCTCCGCTTCCCAGCCGGGGCCGTCGCCGCCGAACACCTCGCGCAGCACCGGCGCCGCGAATTGCATGAAAGCCAGACTGCGGCAGACTTGCATTTCCACGAGTAAGGACTGGCTTTCATGGATCGCCATGCCGCGGGCCGCGCCGACCGGCTGCAGCCGCCAGCGGGCCGGCAGGTTGCGCTTGTAGAGCGCATGCCCGGTCTCGTGCAGCACCCCCATCAGCGCTTTGGAAAAGTCGCGCTCGTCATAACGGGTGGTAATGCGGACATCATCGGGCGCGCCGCTCGAGAACGGATGAGCGCTGACATCGAGGCGGCCATGGTCAAAGTCGAAGCCCAGCGCCGCCATCAGCCGCAGCGCCGCTGCGCGCTGGGCGGCCACGGGAAATCGGCCGGAGGGCTCGGCGGGCGGCGGCATCGTCGCCTGGCGCTCGATGACCGCCTCGATCAGCGCCGGCAAGAACCCGGAAAGTTCGCCAAACAGCCGGTCGATCGTGGCGACCGAGCCGCCGGGCTCGTAGCGGTCGAGCAGGGCCTCGAACGGCGTAACGCCGAGATAGGCGGCCTTGGCGTCGGCAACCTCGCGCTGGAGCCGCAGCATCTTGTCGAGCCACGGCTGCACCGCGGCAAAATCATCAGCCGGCCGGGCGCGGCGCCATACCGTTTCGCATTCGGCCGATATCCGCGCCACCGCCTCGGCAAGATCGGCCGGCAACGCCGCAGCATGGGCGTGGCGACGCCGCATCTCGCGCAGATTGGCCCGTTGCCAGAGATCGAGTGCTGGCGCGTCGTTCTCGGCGGCGGCGAGCAGATCGTCGATCTCGGGGGCGGCAAGCTGCTGGTGCACGACCAGGCTCAGCGTCGCGATCTGTTCGGCCCGGGTCGCCGCGCCGCCCGGCGGCATCATCACCGCGCTGTCCCAATTGAGCACACCGAGCGCCTCTTCGAGCGCGCCGAGGCGACGGAAGCGGGTCTCCAGCTGCTGGTAGGCGGTCATCGCGACACTCGGTTGCGGCGATGAGACAGCACATAAACGACGATCATCGCAACTGCCAAGGAAAACCACGTAATCGCGTATTGCAGATGATGGTTGGGCAGCGCCGTCGGGGCGGAGCCGCCCTGCGGCCAGCCGCCCGGATTGGGGGTCGCGTCGGCGTCGATATAAAAGCCGGCGACATGGTCGAGCTTGTCGGCGGCGACCATCGCCGGCAGATCGACCCAGAACCATTCGTTCAGGTCCGGGCGGTTGTTGGGCACAAACCAGTTGGGCCGCGCTGCCGGCGGCAATTGCAGCAACCCGACGACCCGCACCGTTCCCTGCAATTCACCCGCTGCGCGCTTGCTCCGGTCCTTGAGCTCGGTCGGAACAAAACCGCGATTGACAAAGACGATGCGTCCCCCGGGCTCGCGCAGCGGGGTGAAGACGTCAAATCCGCTCGCCCCCGCTTGCGAGATCGCGGCGACCAAAATCTCCTTGTCGTTGAGGAACACGCCGGTGTCGCCGACACGGCGGAACGCCATTTGTTCGGCCGCTGCCTTGGATTGCGGTGCCGCCGCCGGTGGTGCAGCGAATGCTGCCGCGCGGGCGGCGATCAGCCCTTCCTTCCAGTGCAGGAGGTGCACCTGCCACACGCCGAGACCGGTGCAAATCAGCACAATCGGCAGCGCGACCACGGTCGGCCAGAAACGCGGGCGGAACCCGATCATTGCTGGCTCAGCGCCGCGGCGGCGCTCCGAGCAGCCGGTGGCGATATTGTAGCGCGATCAGCACGCCCTTGAACGGCCGCAGCAGCAGGATCGAACCGCCGAGAATGAGCGGCGTCCACAGCATCAGGTGAACCCAGATCGGCGGCGAGTATTCGATCTCGACGATTGCCGCCAGCGCCACCACGATCAGCCCGAGAAACAGGATCACGAACACCGCCGGACCGTCGCCGGCATCCTGCGCGGACAGGTCGAGGCCGCAGACCTCACAGGAGGGGCGCACCCGCAACAAGCCGTAAAACAGCGGGCCCCGGCCACAGCGCGGACAGCGGCAGGCGATCCCGGCGCGCAGCCACGAGGTCGCCGCAGCATTGCCGCCAGCCGCGCCGCGCTCCGTCATCGCCGCGACGCGGCGCCCGCCGCGCCTAGATGCCGGCTTCCGGCGCGCCGCTGCCGCCCCACCAATAGATGCAGACAAACAGGAACAGCCAGACCACATCGACAAAATGCCAATACCAGGCCGCCGCCTCGAACCCGAAATGATGGTCGGGTTGGAAATGGCCCAACCACGCCCGGACGAAACAGACGATCAGGAACGTCGTGCCGATGATGACATGAAAGCCATGAAAACCGGTGGCCATAAAGAAGGTCGAGGGAAAAATCCCGCCAGTAAAATGAAACGCGGCGTGGCTGTATTCATAGGCCTGGACCGAGGTGAAGCAGAGCCCGAGAAAGATCGTCAGCGCCAAGCCGCGCAGCATGCCGCTGCGGTCGCCTTCGAGCAGCGAATGGTGGGCCCAGGTCACCGTGGTGCCCGACAGCAACAGGATCAGTGTGTTCAGAAACGGAAACTCGAATGGGTCGAAGGGATGGATGCCCTTGGGTGGCCACACCCCACCCACCGGAAACAGGCTCGATGCGAAGAACGCCCAAAAAAACGCGACGAAAAACATCACCTCCGAGGCGATGAACAACGCCATGCCATAGCGCATGCCGAGCTGCACGATCGGCGTGTGGTAGCCCTGAAACGTCGCCTCGCGGATCACGTCGCGCCACCACACGGCCATGACGCCGAGCACGGCGAGGAGGCCAATGATCAGCAACGCCCAGCCATGGCCGTGCATGTAGAGCACGCCTCCCCCGGTCAACAGGCCGGCGGCGATCGCACCGACAATCGGCCACGGGCTCGGCTCGTCCAGGTGATAGGGATGCTTTGGCGCATGCACGGCGTGGCCGCCAGCCGCGTCGTGGGCTAGGGATGCGGCGTCTGCCGCATGGGTCTGGCTCATCGGCGAGAACCTCGGTCGCTCAATTTACGGAACGTGCGGGCGGCGGGGCGGCGCTGGCGCTGGGCGGCGGCGCATTGATTGCGCGGAACATCGTGTAGGACAAGGTGATCGCGCGGACTTCGCGCGTGTCCGGGTCTTTCAGCATCGCCGGATCAACAAAAAACACCACTCCCATATCGGCCTTTTGCCCCGGCGCCAAGGTCTGGTTGCTGAAGCAAAAGCATTGCAGCTTGTCAAAATAAATCCCGATCTTGGCCGGAGTAACATTGTACACCGCGCGGGCGGTGATCGGCCGGGCGCTGCGGTTCACGGCGCGAAAGAACACCTGCGTCTGCTCGCCCGGATGGACCTTGACAAACGGGGTCAGCGGGCGGAAGTCCCAGTCAAGGCCGGGGGCGGTCTGGGCATCGAAACTGACCGTGACCAGCGCCGGCGCGATTGTCTCCGGGGCGGCTTGCGCGCGCTGTGTGGTGCCGCCCAGACCGGTGGCGCCGCAAAATATCCGGTAGAGCGGCACCGCTGCGATCGTGAGACCGGTCATGCCGGCCAGCACCGCCAGCAATATGACCAGGGTGGCGCCATGGCGACGGCGCCTCGGGGGTGCGGCGGACGGCATGCTAACCTCCGATCCGCACCATCGCGATGGCGTAGAACAGCGCCGCCAACGTCGCCAAGACGACGAGCAGCGCGCGATTGCGGGCGCGGATCGCGCGGGCGCGCGCCTCCCGGCTCGGGTCGGTCATCGCGCTCACCACCAGCCGCACCCCGCACCGGTGTGGTCGATCAGCAGCAGGCTGAAGACCAGCATCAGATAGAGGAGCGAAAACCCGAACATCGCCTTTGCCGACCGCTCGCTCTTGTCGCGGCACACCCGCAGCGCACTGCCCGTGAACAGCATGCTCAGCAGCAGAGCCGCCGCCGCATAGAGCGGACTGGCAATCCCGAGCAACCACGGGGCGGCGCTCACCGGCCACAACAGCAGCGTATAGAGGAGCATCTGGCGGCGGGTCGCGGCGAGGCCGGCGACCACCGGCAGCATCGGCACCCCGGCGCGGGCGTAGTCGTCGGCGCGGTACAGCGAGAGCGCCCAGAAATGCGGCGGCGTCCACAAAAAGATGATGGCAAACAGCACCAGCGGCGCCCAGCCAATCCCGCCAGTGACCGCCGCCCAGCCGATCACCGGCGGCAGCGCGCCCGCCGCCCCGCCGATGACGATGTTTTGCGGCGTGCGCCGTTTGAGCCAGATCGTGTAGACAAAGACGTAAAAGGCGATCGTCAACGCCAACAGCCCGGCCGCCATCAGGTTGACCGCCAGCGCCATGACAATGATCGCGCCCACGGCCAGCACCACGCCAAAGGCCAGCGCCTCGCCCGGCCGCATCCGCCCGGCCGGCAGCGGGCGCGAGGCGGTGCGCCGCATCACCGCGTCGATGTCGCGATCGTACCACATGTTGATCGCCCCGGCGGCGCCCGCGCCGACCGCGATGCACAACACCGCGACCAGGGCGAGAACCGGGTGCAG
>JAJPIH010000190.1 GCA_021324875.1 Alphaproteobacteria bacterium | reverse complement strand
GACGCTGGGGCTTGGGCTGATTTTGACGCTGTTGTTTGCGGCGGCCGCGGTCGGAACCTTGAATTTGGTCTCGGTCGGATTCTGCATTTTGTTTGTCGGCATCGCAGTTGATTTTGCGATCCAGTTTTCGGTGCGCTACCGCTAAACCCGGCGCGAATATCCCGGGCCCGCCGCGGCGATGCGCGAAACCGTGCGGCGCGTCGGCGGGCAGACCCTGGTCGCCACTGCGGCAACCGCGGCCGGCTTTCTCGCCTTTGTCCCGACCGCCTTTCTCGGCGTCGCCGAACTCGGACTGATCGCCGGGGTCGGCATGCTGATCGCCTTTGTCTGCACGCTGAGTTTCCTGCCGGCGGCGATCACCCTGTTCCGGCCGCGCGGCGAAGAGGCCGAAATCGGGTTCCGCTGGGCGGCACCCCTCGATGAGGTGGTTCGCCGCCGCCGCGTGCCGTTGTTGTCGCTCTTCGCGCTCGTCGCCGTCGCCGGCGTCGCGCTGGTCCCGCGCCTGCAATTCGACGCCAACCCGCTGCACACCAAAAACCCGAACAGCGAGGCGATGCGAACCTTGAACGATTTGATCAATTCGCCGCTGACCAACCCGTTTACGATCGACATCCTGGCGCCAAACCCGGGCGCCGCCGCCGCCCTCTCCGACCGGCTCGAGAAATTGCCGGTGGTCAAGAGTGTGCTGTCAATCAACAGTTATGTGCCGAAAGACCAGCACCAGAAGCTGGCCCAGATTGCTGATGCGGCCACCTTGCTGGGGCCGACTTTGGCGCCGGCCACGCCGATGCCGCCGCCGAGTGCCGCGCAAATCCGCGACGCCGCGGCAAAGGCGCTGGCCAAGCTGGAGCCGGTTGTCGGCCGCACCTCCGACCCGCGGGTCGATGCGATCGCGCAAAATCTGCGCCGGCTGGTCAAGGCGCCCGACCCGGTCTTGCTTGCGGTCAATGCGTCGCTGACCCGCTTTCTTCCGGCCCAGCTCGACCAGCTGCGCAGCGCCCTCTCCGCCGGGCCGGTGACGCTGGAAAGCCTGCCCCGATCGCTGGTCCGGGACTGGGTGCTGCCCGACGGGCGGGCGCGGATCCAGGTGCTGCCCACCGGCGCGGCGCGCAGCACCGAGGGGCTGGCCCGGTTTGTCGATGAGGTCAGCGCCGTGGCGCCCAATGCCGGCGGGGCGGCGGTGACGATCGAGGCGACCAGCGCCACGATCGTCAATGCCTTCAAAACGGCGGCAATTTTCGCGATTATGGCGATCGCGGTGATCCTGTTTGTCGCGCTGCGGCGGCCGCTCGATGTCGGCATGGTGCTGGCGCCGCTGCTGCTGTCGGCCTTGATGACGGTCATCGTCATCGCCGCCCTGCCGCTGCCGCTCAATTACGCGAACATTATCGCCTTGCCGCTGCTGCTCGGGGTCGGGGTCTCGTTCAACATCTATTTCGTCATGAATTGGCGTGCCGGACGCACCGCCGTGCTCGGCTCGGCGACGGCGCGCGCCATTCTGTTTTCGGCGTTGACGACCGGCACCGCGTTCGGCTCGCTGGCGCTGTCGCGCCATCCGGGGACGGCGAGCATGGGAACCCTGCTGCTGATCAGCCTCGGCTGCACCTTGGTGGCAAGCCTGGTGTTCATCCCGGCCTTGCTTGCGGCGATGCCGCGCCCGTCGCCGGCGACGGGAGCAAGGCCGGCGCTGCGCGAAACCGCGACGGCCGGGGCCGAGGGCCGCAACAGCGACTAGGCGCGGCCCCCGGCGCGCGAGCGGCCGCGGTCGCCGCCGGCGGCGCAATTAACGGTGGCTCGCCGCGCTCGGCGATGCGACACTGCCGCCGGCCGGCGTGAGCTGTGGCGCGCGGCCGGGCCGCAAGGGAGGGAGCGGATGGCGGAACAGCAGGCGGGACGGCGTGCGCATCTGATCACCGGCGGGTTTCCGCCGGGTTCGGCCGCCGGCCACGACCACGATTATGCCCGGCTGCGATTGTTGACGCTGCTCGCCGAAGCCGAGGTTCCGGCTTCGGTCGCCAACGATTTCGGCGACATCGCGACCTGGCTGCCGCTCGCCCGCCTGCTGATCACCTATGTCGACGGCCCCTACCCGGACGGCGCCCAATGCGCAACGATCGAGCGCTGGTTGCGCGCCGGCGGCCACTGGCTCGCCTTGCATGGCACCAGCGGCGGACGCGCCGAGCGGGTCGAGGGCTTCCGCCAGCGCCGCACGGTCAAGACCGAGCATCACGCCTTGCTCGGCAGCTATTTTCTGACCCATCCACCGATCCGCCGGTTCCGCGTCGAAATCGCCGCCGAACACCCGCTGACACACGGTCTCGGGCGCAGCTTCGAGGTTGAGGACGAACCCTATTTTGTTGAATTGCAGGATCCGGCCGGAACCCAGATCCTGCTGACCGCCGATTACGGCCCCGACGCGGTCTCGCCGGCGATCGGCACGCTCTACCCGCGCGACACCTCGCTCCAACCCGATGGCCGGCGGGTGATCGCTTATACGCGTCCGGTCGGCGCGGGCGGGGTGACCTATTGCACGCTCGGCCACTGCCACAACCCGGCGATCCGCGCCGCCCGCGCCGGAGCCCCGGCCGACGACGCCCCGCCCGTTTTTCACGGCGCCTGGGTGTCGGACGGGTTCCTGACCTTGCTGCGCAACACCGTCGCGCTGGCCGTCGCCGCTCGCTGACAGGCGGCCGATCCGGGCTGCGATTTGCTCGGCAAATCGCACGCGGCCGCCGGCTCAAGAGCGATCGCGCAAATTTGCGGCTCGCCTTGGCGCCAACCCGCCCGCCCGGGGCGGGACCGGCGCCGCGGTTTTCAGCGCATCGCGACGAGCTTGCCGGGGTTCATGATGCCCTGCGGGTCGAGGGCGGCCTTGATGCGGCGCATCAACTCGATCTCGATCGCCGGCTTGTAATGGGTGATCTCGTCGCGCTTCATCAGCCCGACCCCGTGCTCGGCGCTGATCGAGCCGCCAAGCTCGCGCACGACCCCATGCACGATGTCGTTGAATTCCTGCCAGCGGGCGAGATAGGCGGCTTTGTCCATCCCCTCGGGCTGGGTCAGGTTGAAGTGGATGTTGCCGTCGCCGACATGGCCAAAGGCGATCGGCCGGATCCCGGGCAGGCGCGCCGTGACCGCGGCGCTGGCCTGGGTCACGAATTCGGCAACCCGGCTCACCGGCACCGCGACGTCGTGTTTGATCGAACCCGAGTAGAGCTGGGCTTCGACGATCGCCTCGCGGATATGCCACAACTGCCTGGCCTGCGCGCCGCTTTCGGCGATGACCGCGTCAGCCGCCAGCGCCTGGGCCAGCGCCTCTTCGAGCAGCCTTTCGAGCAGCTGGCGGATGCCACTGTCGCTCTGGCTCGACGACATCTCGATCAGCACGTACCACGGGTGCGGGGCGGCGAGCGGATCGATCGTCCCCGGCACATGGGCGAGCGCGAGATCGAGCCCGGCGCGCGGGATCAGCTCGAAAGCGGTCAATTGGTCGGCGCTGGCGGCCCGGGCATGGGCAAAAAGCGCCATCGCGTCCTCGACCCGAGCCAGCGCGACCAACGCGGTTTCGATCTCGCGCGGCTTGGGAAACAGCTTCACGGTCGCGGCGGTGATGATGCCCAGCGTGCCCTCGCCGCCGATAAATAATTGTTTGAGGTCGTAGCCGGTATTGTCCTTGCGCAACGCCCTGAGCCCGTCCCACCCCCGGCCATCGGGCAAGACCACCTCGATGCCGAGCACGAGCTCGCGCGTATTGCCATAGCGCAGCACGGCAATGCCGCCGGCATTGGTCGACAGATTGCCGCCGATCTGGCAGCTCCCTTCGGCGCCGAGGCTCAGCGGAAACAGGCGATCGACCTCGGCCGCGGCCTCGTGCAGATGCGCCAGGATGCACCCGGCCTCGACCGTCATCGTGAAATTGGTCGGGTCGATCGCGCGGATGCGGTTCATGCGGCCAAGCGCCAGCACGATATTGTCGCGCTCGGCGGGCGGGACGCCGCCGCCGACCAGACCGGTATTGCCGCCTTGCGGGATGACCGCCATCCCCGCCGCGGCGCAAATCCGCACGACCTCGCTGACCTCGGCGGTTGAGGCCGGGCGCACGACCAGCCGGGTCGCACCGCGATAAAGCCGCCGCGCCTCGGTCAGATAGGGCTCGATATCAGCCGGCGCGTCGAACCAGCCCGAGGGCCCGACGACCTCCTTGATCCGCGCCAATGCCGTCGCAACCTGCACCCGCGGCCTCCATATTTGCTCGTTGCCGGACCTATATTGAGCCTGCCGCGCCTAGCCGCGCCAGAGCGTCGCAAATTGCCTGGCAACGACCGCTTCGTAGGGCGGGTCACCCTGCAAAATTCCGACATCGCGGCAAAAAGCGTTCATGCCGCTGACAAATTCGGGGGTGATCGCGGCGTCGTAATAGGGCAGGTCGCGGCGCACCAATTCGGCGATCAAGGCCGCCGCATCCGGCGGAAACAGCTTATGCCCGACCGCCGCGGCGCGCTGCGGATCGGCCCGCAAGGCGGCCTGGGTCTTGACCAATGCCCGCACCGCCGCCGCGGCAGCCGCGGGCGCCTCGCCGATCAGCCGGTCGGTCGCGGCCAAGGCCGACATCGTGTAGTTGAACCAGCCGGCGGGGCCGTCGCCGCGGCGCACATCGAGCACGATCGTGCCGACGCCGCGCCGCACCGCGATCTCCGCCCCCATGCCATTGGCCCAAAAGCCGTCGATCCGCCGGTCTTCAAGCGCCCGCGCGGCGCTGAGGCCGAAATTGACGATGCCGTCGCCGCCGGCCGCCGCGCCCGGCACCGGCGCGATCGTGACCCGGTCGCGCTCGGGGTCGATCCCGGCCGTGGTCAGCAGGCGGCGCAGCCCCATTTCGACCCAGGGCGCCGCCCCGATGGTTCTGCCTTTGACGATCCGGAGGTCGCCGCGCACCGCGCCGAGATCGGCGCGCATGACCAAAAACCAGTACATGCCTTGCGCCTGCGCGCATAACAGCTTGGCGCCTTCCCATTCGGGAAACGCCGCCAAGGCCGAATGCGCCGAGCCGCCGACCAGATCGATCTGCCCGGCGCGCATCTCGCGATAGGCGCGGTCGACCGGAAACACCAGTTCGAGCGATACATCGAGCCCCTCGGCCGCGAAGAAACCGAGTTCGACCGCCGCTACCGCCGGAAAATAGGAATTCGAGACGAGGTCGGGAACCGCGAGCTTCATCACCGAACCTCCCGAGCCGGAATTGTTCGAAATACGATCTTGCCGATCCTGTGACCGTACAACCCGGCCGACCCGATCGCCAGCTGTTGAAGGCGGCGGTGCGACCGCATATCAACCGGTATCGACCGGCAGACACAGGCGGCGAAAATGAGCGGCGGGCCCTTGCACCAAATCGACTGGAAGACGCATGGGGTCAAAGTGATCCCGGGGGATCAGCTCGACCCGAACACTGCCCAGACGCCGGGGATGGACCGCGCCGCGGCGATCAATTTCGCCCGGGTCGGCGCGCAAAAGATCTGGGCCGGCACGGTCAAGATCCACCCGAACGCCAAAACCGGCGCCCACCATCACGGTCCGCTCGAAAGCGTGATCTATGTGCTGAAAGGGCGGGCGCGGATGCGCTGGGGCGAGCAGCTCGAATACGTCGCCGAGGCCGGCCCCGGCGATTTCATCTTTGTCCCGCCCTATGTGCCGCACCAGGAAATCAATGCCTCGACCGACGAGACCCTGGAATGCGTGCTGGTGCGCAGCGACAACGAGGCGGTGGTTGTCAATCTCGATATCGAGCCGGTCGAGCGGCCCGAGGAGGTGCGCTGGGTCGACCCGATCCACCGCCACCCCTGAGCCACGACCGCGAGCGCTTGCTCTGCCGCGCCCCGGCCCTTGCCAGCGAACGCGGCCGGCCGGGTCGGCTCCTCCGCCGTTGTTAAACGGGGGAGGCGGCCCGCCATTAAGCGGTCACCGGTGGGG
>JAJPIH010000101.1 GCA_021324875.1 Alphaproteobacteria bacterium | reverse complement strand
TTGGCGGCGGCGTTGCGCCTGGCGCTGAACTCGGCGCGGTTGTCGCCACACCATTGGTAGGAGGCGTGGCGGCTGTCGTTGAGCTTGGAAAAATGCGGCATCACATAACGGGCATAGAGTTCATAGGAGCGCTTGGTCGCCTCGAAATCGGCCCAATTGTGGGCCTGCTGCAAAAAGGCGCCAAACACTCCCTGCTTTTCATAAAGCCGCTCGATCAATTGGATCGCGTCATCGGGCGTGCCGCAGACGCCGTAGCGGCTTTCGACAAACCATTCGAGCGGGTCCTTGCCCGCCGGCACGATAAAGCGAGGCTGGTTGTTGTTGAGATAGCCGAGGTATTTCTCGAAACCAAAGCGGGCGTTTTCAAAGGCCTGAGCACGGGTCTCGGCGATGTGCATCGGGCCGACGAGACGCAACCGCGAACGGTCCATCTCGCGGCCGTATTGGGCGGGGATGTCGCAGGCGATCTGCCAGTTGGAAGCGAGCGCGTCATAGCCAAACGGGTTGGTGGCGGCGACACAAATCATGCCGAGATCGTATTTCCCGGCGAGCCGGCCGCCCGACGGGGTGACGGCGCTGACCACGCACACTTCCGGGTGCGGTTTGGTGTACGGCAACAGATGCAGCCGGCAGCCTTCCATCGTGTACCAGTCGGTCTTTTCGGTGATCACCTCGCCTTTGAACAGGCGCAGGATCGCGTCGAGCGATTGGGCCATGCGGTCGCGCTGGGTCAGAGGGTCGATCCCCATCATGATCGCGTCCGAGGCCAAGAGCCCCGGCCCGGCGCCGAACATGACCCGGCCGCGGGTCATATGGTCGAGCTGGACGATACGGTCGGCGACCATCATCGGATGATGATAAGGCAGCGAAATAACGCCGGTGCCAAAGCGAATATGGCGGGGTCGCTCGGCGGCAAAGGCAATAAAGATTTCGGGCGAGCTGATGATCTCGAAGCCGGCCGAATGGTGTTCGCCGATCCAGGCTTCGTGAAAGCCGAGCTTGTCGAGCCACACCATCAGCTCGAGGTCGCGCTCGAGGCACTGGGTCGGGTTTTCCTCGTTCGGGTGGAACGGCGGCAGAAAGATCCCGTGGCGCAAATTGACGAGTGACATCGGGTCCTCGGCTCTGTTACCGGTTCGCGCAAGCCGGTCGCTCGCACGGCGATGGCGAGCGATGCTAACGAAGATTGCGGGGCGGGAGAACGCCCCTTGCTGCATGGCATTCTCGCGCGAGACCGCACCGATCGGAGGAGGAGCGATGGCAATCACCCGCGAAAAGATCCAGCCCGAGGGCATTCACGTCGTGATCCGGGCGGGCCAGCCGGCCTATACCCAGGTTGTGACGGTCAGCGGCAGCGGCAAGATGATCTTTGTCGCCGGCCAGCTGGCGCGCGATGCGGCCGGCAATCTCGTCGGCAAGGGCGACATGCGGGCCCAGATCCAGCAGGTCGGCGAAAACATCAAGACTTGTCTCGAAGCGGCCGGCGCCACCCTTGCCGACATCGTCAAGACCAACACTTTCGTCACCGATTACGTCGAATTTTCGAAGCACGGCGATATGCGGGCGCGTTATTTCGGTCCGGCGACGCCGACCAGCACGACGGTCGAGATCCGCCGGCTCGCCGATCCCGACGCGATGATCGAGATCGAAGCGATCGCGGTGATCGATTAAACCGTCGCCGCCTGGGCCGTCGTCGCGGGCTTGATCGCCGCCGGCGCCGGCCGTCCGGTTTGTTACCGCCGGGGGCGTGCCAGAAACGCCCGGGGCGACAAGGCCGGATCGGCCGGGTTCCACCGGCGGTTAAGCGGCATTTTGGCGCCGCCGCAGCAAAGCTCAGACCCCGCGCAGCGTTTTGCGGGGAGAGCGGCCAGTACGGCTGACCGCGGGCGCGGACAATTCGCGCATTGCGTCATTTGAACGTCATCTCACTGTCATTTTAAGGTAAATGTCGCCGGCTACGGTCCCCGCGCCTCTGCAGTCATCCGGGGATCGACAATGCGAAACCAGGTTCCGCATGGCGCCTTGGCGTGCTGGCATCGTGCCCTGCTCGCCGGGACCGCGTTTGCCGTATTGGCCGCCAGTAGCGCCTCCGCGCTGGCGGCCCCTGCCGCCGACACCGGCGCCAATGACAACAATACCAGGACGCCGATCAAGCATGTCATCGTGATCATCGGCGAAAACCGCACCTTCGACCACATGTTCGCGACCTATCAGCCGGTCAATCCGGGTGAGACCGTCCTGAACCTGTTGTCGGAGGGGATCGTCAACGCCGACGGCACACCGGGTCCGAATTATTACAAAGCCGCGACCCAGTACCAGGCGATGGATACCGGCGACGTCCAGAAAAGGTATCTCAATGCCCCGCCCAAAACCGGCCCCTACGCGACCCTGCCGCCGCCCTTGGCCGGCGGTGGACCGCCGCCGTTTTCGACGATTGCCGACGCCCAGACTTACGAAAACGGCTTGCCGCTCGATTACTATCAATATCTGACAACCGGTGCGGTGCCGTCAGGCTTGGCCGGCAAGCCGGATACGCGGATCTATTACGCCGGCAATAATGTCAATAACCTACCGCCCGGCCCCTACCAGATTACCAACAACAAGACCGGTAATCCCGCCGGTCCGGTCATGACCGACGACGACTACGCCGAAAGCCCGGTCCATCGCTTTTATCAGATGTGGCAGCAGCTCGATTGCGCCGCCGCCGGCTGCCAGAACGACCTGTTTGCCTGGGTCGAAGCGACGGTCGGCGCCGGCAGCAACGGCAAACCGCCGCCCGCCGGATTCACCTATAAGGAAGGTGCGACCGCGATGGGCTTTTACAATGTGCAGCAAGGCGACCTGCCTTATTTCAAATACCTCGCCGATACCTATGCGATGAGCGACAATTACCACCAGGCGGTGAATGGCGGCACCGGCGCCAACCACATCATGCTCGGCACCGGCGATGCGATCTGGTTCAGCGACGGGCACGGCCATCCGCTCGAACCGCCGCACAACCGGCTGGTCGCCGCCGGCAGCCCCAACGCCGGGGTCGTCGACGAGGTCGAGAACCCCAACCCGCTCAAAGGCACCAACAATTGGTACAGCGAAGACGGCTATGGCGGCGGGTCATACGGCTCGGCCTCCTATGGCGGAGGCAGCTACACGAATTGCGCCGACACCTCGCAGCCGGGGGTCAAGGCGATCACCGAGTTTCTCAAATCGGTGCATGTCAAGCCCAATTGCGAGCCAGGCCATTACTACCTTTTGAACAATTACAATCCGGGATATTTTGGCGACGGTACCAACGCTTACGCCGACATCAAGAATCCCTATAACACCGTGTTCACGGTGCCGCCGTCGAGCGTGCGCAATATCGGCGATGCGCTGTTGAAAAAAAATATAACCTTCGCCTATTTCGGCGACCAGTTCAACGCGTATCTGGCCAATCCCTACAATAACTACGTAACTCCGGACAATACCTATTGCAATATTTGTAATTTCTTTCAGTATTCAACGTCAATCATGACCAACCCGGCCGTGCGCAAAATGGCGTTGCAGGACACGCTCGATCTCTACCACGACCTGATGAACTGCACCGACAAGAGTTGCAGCTTGCCGGCGGTGTCGTTTGTCAAACCCGATGGCTATCTCGACGGCCATCCGGCCTCGTCAAAACCGGACTTGCTTGCCGGCTTCATCAAGAAGATCGTCGATCTGACCAAGGCCAACAGCACGCTGTGGAACAACACCGCAATCTTCATCACCATGGATGAAGGCGGCGGTTATTATGATTCGGGCTATGTGCAGCCGCTCGACTTTTTTGGCGACGGGACGCGCATCCCGATGATCGTGGTGTCGAAATACAGCACCGGAGGTCACATTTCCCACACCTACAGCGACCACGTGTCGGTCTTGAAATTTATCGAGGCCAATTGGAACGTGACGCCGATCACCAAGCGCAGCCGCGACAATCTGCCCGATCCGATCGCCAGCTCGGCCGATCCCTATCGCCCGAGCAACGGTCCGGCGATCGCCGATCTGATGGATCTGTTCAAATTCCAGTAGGGAGGGAGGGCCGCTCGGGCGGCTTGACCAGACATTCCTCGCTGCGGGCCTGGTCTGCAGGTCCGCAGCGTTGCCACGACCACCGTCGGTGGCGGCTCATCCCGGGCGCGCAGCCGGCCGGGCGCCCCACGCTCCTCGTTCAACCGATCACACCGGCCGCGCGCAGCACCGCCACCTCGGCCGCAGAAAACCCCGCCTCGCGCAACACCTCCTCGCTGTGCTCACCGACAGCGGGGGCCGGGCGTGGTGATCGCTTTTTCTGGCCGCGGATCCAAAATGGGCTGTCGACGGTCAGCGAACTGTCATCGGCAAACGGCACCAAGGCGCCGCTGGCCCGCATTTGCTCATCCGCGGCGATTTCGTCCATGTCGGCGACAATGCCGAAGATCAGCCCGGCCTCGTCGAGGATGCGGCGCCATTCTGATTGGTCGCGGGTCGCGAAAATATCTTCGAGAATGGCGATCAAGGCCGACGCATTCGTTTCGCGCAAGGCGTGCGTGGCAAAGCGCGGGTCATCGAGCCTGGCCGAGCCGAGGCACGCCTTGAACCGGTCCCAGCGCCATTCGTCGGCGGCGATCGACAACAAGATCCAGCGGTTGTCGCGGCAGCGATAATGCAGGCGCAAGGCGTTGACGGCTTGCTCGCGCGGCGGCTGCGGCACAACCTTTTCGCCGCACAACGCCGCCTGCACCGAGCAGCCATTGGCCCATAATCCGTTGGCCAACAGCGACGAGCCGACATAAGCGCCGCGGCCGGTCCGCTCGCGCTGATAAAGGGCGGTCACGATCGCGCCATAGGTGCCCATCGCCGAGGGATGGTCGCCCATCCCGGGCAACGAACGCGCCGGCGGTGTGTTTTCGCCGGCGCGAACCAGATGCATCAGCCCCGAACGCGCCCACCAGGCGGTCGCATCAAAGCCGGGCTTGTCGGCCTCGGGACCGGTTTCGCCATAACCGGTAAACGAGGCGTAGATCAGCCGCGGGTTCAGCGGCGCAAGCTCGTCATAAGTGATCCCGAGCCGGCGGCGCACCAGCGGCGGGTAATTGGTGATAAAGACATCGGCTCCCTCAACCAGCCGCCGCAACACCCCCTGCCCTTGCGGCGCGCGCAAATCGAGCGCGAGGCTTCTTTTGTTGCGGCCGTCGAGAACAAAGCCGGGATTGCCGGCGAGGCCCGGCCAAACCGGCGGCGTCGCCCGGCGGCGGTACGGGTCGCCGGCGCCAGGCGGTTCGATCTTGATTACCGTCGCTCCAAAATCGGACATGACCGTCGCCGCCGCCGGTCCGGCGATAAAGCTGGCGCAGTCGATGACCTTGATCCCGTCGAAGACAAGTTCGCCCATAGCACCCCCTTCATGCGCCACGAGCATCGGGGTCGACGAGGGCGGCGTCAATCTCGGCCGTGCCGCCATCGCGCGGCGGCGATGGCGTCGGCAACGACAATGTGCTACATTTTGTCGCAGAATGGCGGGTCGCGCACTCGCTCGTGCCCGGCGAACCGAAGGAACATGCCGCAGCGGGTGGGTTCGCGGCCCTCGGATTCCGGTTCCGAGAGGAGGCGGCAATGTTGACCATCCGCAATCCGGTCGAGTGGAGCGTCGATCAAGTCAAGCATGTAGCCCAAGCGCTGGATCAGGCCGCGCAGGCGGTACACGCCGCACAGGCGGAATTGCATTCGCCGGCGCCGCCGATCGCCAGGATCGGCACCGCTGATATTCTCGCCGCGCTTGCCGCCGGCCTCGACGACTTTGCCGAGAGCCGCACCGATGTTGTGCTGTTGTGCCTGATCTATCCGGCGCTCGGATTGTTGCTGTGGGGTTTCGCCTCCGGGCACGGCTTGCTGCCGCTGTTGTTCCCGCTCGCCTCGGGCTTCGCCCTGGTCGGCCCATTTGTGGCCCTTGGCCTCTATGAAATGAGCCGGCGACGCGAGATGGGATACGAAATCGGCTGGGCGGATGCGTGGGGTGTCGTCCATTCGCCGTCGATTGCGGCGATCGTGCTGCTCGGCGTCGTGCTGATCGTGATCTTCCTTTTGTGGCTGTTGGTGGCCGAAGCCGTCTATCTGTTGACGCTCGGCCCCGAACCGCCGCTATCGATCGGCGCCTTTATTCACGACATCTTCCTGACCCGCGCCGGCTGGACGATGATCGTGGTCGGGATCGGCGCCGGGTTCGTCTTTGCCGTCGTCGTGCTGGCGATCGGCACGGTGTCGTTTCCGCTGCTGCTCGACCGCGCGGCTGGGCTCGATACCGCGGTTGCGACATCGGTGCATGCGGTGCTGGCCAATCCCGGTCCGATGGCGCTGTGGGGTCTTGTTGTCGCCGGCGGGCTGGTGATGGGCTCGATCCCGTTCCTGCTCGGGCTGGTGGTGGTGCTGCCGGTGCTCGGGCACGCCACCTGGCACCTTTACCGTCGCCTCGTGCCCTGATCCGCAGACCGGGCCATCGCCGGTCGCTCCGGCGACGGCCGCGGTCAGCTTTCGGCGGCATGCAGCGCGTGAAAGCCGCGCTCGAGGTCGTCGATCAGATCGGCCGGGTCTTCGAGACCGATATGCAGGCGCAGGGTCGGGCCTTCCGGCGCCAAGTTGGTCGCGCTGCGAATGCGCGCCGGCGCGGTCGGCTGGATCAGGCTCTCGAACCCGCCCCAGCTGGCACCGATGCCAAACAGGTCGAGGGCATCGATAAAGGCATAGACCGCCGCTTTCGCGGCCGGCTTGAGCACTACTCCAAACAGCCCGCTGGCCCCGAGAAAATCGCGCTTCCACAAGGCATGGCCCGGATCGTCGGGCAAGGCCGGGTAGAGCACACGCGCCACCTCGGGCCGGGTTTGCAGCCAGTGCGCCACTTCGAGCGCATTTTTCTGATGGCGTTCGAGCCGCACGCTCAGAGTGCGCAACCCGCGCAACGCCAGATAGACGTCGTCGGGCCCGGCGCAATGACCGATATCGGCGGCCATTGTCCGCACCGGCTCGTACATCTCCCGGGTCGTGATCACCGCGCCGAGCATGACATCGGAATGGCCGACTATGTATTTGGTCGCCGCATGGATCGACACGTCGACGCCGTGGTCAAACGACCGGAACAGCCAGGGCGAGGCCCAGGTATTGTCCATCATGACCGTGGCGCCGTGGTCATGGGCGACGGCGGCAATCGCCGGCACGTCCTGCACCTCGAAGGTCAGCGAACCCGGCGATTCGAGATAGACGACGCGGGTATTGGGACGCATCAGCCGCGCAATCCCCTCGCCGATCAGCGGGTCGTAATAGGTCGTCTCGACCCCGCAGCGGGTCAGCACCTTGTCGCAGAAGCTGCGCGCCGGCCCATATGCCGAATCGACCATCAGCAGATGGTCGCCCTGCTTCAAACAAGCCTGCAAAGGCGCGGTGATCGCGGCCAATCCCGACGACATCAGCATCGCCCGATAGCCGCCCTCGATCGCCGCCACGGCCTCTTCGAGCGCAAAGGTTGTGGGCGTGCCGAGCAGACCATAGCGGACAACGTCAAAGCGCCGCCCAGGCGCCCGCTTGGCCTCCCATTCCGCCATATTCGCCGACAGGATTGTCGAGGCGTGATAGACCGGCGGATT
>JAJPIH010000224.1 GCA_021324875.1 Alphaproteobacteria bacterium | reverse complement strand
GAGGCATCGCAAATGAACCCCGACTGCTCACGAACGAACCGCCGTGACGCAACCAAAATGTCACGTGGAATAGGATACAAGTAAATCAACTGATAGCTGATCCGTCGGCGCGGCCAAATCGTTAATATCTCGTGCCCCTTTTTTGACACAACAGGGTCGGCGGTTTTTTGTTGCTTCGGCTAGAGTTGGCGGTCTTCGCCGCGATACCGCTGACTTGACGGATCCGCGGGTGTTTACCGGCGCGGCTCAGATCGGGCTGAACCTTGCGCCGGCGTCGGCCGCGGCCCGACATAACGGGCGCGTGGCCGGATCAGCGCGGCGTGGTCATATTGCTCGAGCGCGTGTGCGAGCCAGCCGACGGTGCGGCCGACCACAAACAGGCCGAGCGCGGCATCCGCCGGCAGGCCGAGCGTGGTCGTCGCCACCGCCAGCGCGAAATCGACATTGGGAGGATGGCCGCTGAGGCGGGTTCCGGCCGCGACGGCGGCGTCAATCGCGGGCGCGGCGTCGGGCGCTTGCTTGCGGATCGCGTCGAGGATCGCCGTCGCGCGGGGGTCGCCCGACGGATAGAGAAAATGACCAAATCCCGGCAGTTCCTCGCCGCGGGCGAGACGCGCCGCCATTACCGTCAGGGGCTCGCCTTCCCGCGCGATGTCGCGCAGCAATGCTTCGGCGCGCGCCGAGGCGCCGCCATGACGGCGGCCGGACAGTGCCGCCAGCGCGGCGATGACCACCGCATAGGGCGTGGCTCCGGTCGAGGCCACACAGCGCGCGACATAGGTCGAGGCGTTCAACTCATGATCGGCGAGCAGGACCAGGCAGCGCCGCAAGAGATCGGCGGCGTCAGGGAGCCCCCACCCGGCGGCAAGTTGTCGATCGGCGGGGTCGGATGAGGCAGTCGAACCGGCCACCGCAGCCACCAACTCGCGCAGGATGACGCGGCCGGTGCGGACCACTCCGCTCCGGCTCAGATCGAGCGCCGGCAGATCGGTATCCGCCAATGCGGCCAGTCGGGCCACGCAGCGCTCGATCAATCCGTGCGGCTGCGCTGCCGGTTCGGGACGCGGCATCGGCATCGCCTCGATGGCGTCGGCGAGCGGCGCCTGCCACAGCAGCGCCGCGACCTCTTCGAGGCTCGCGGTCGCGGCCAGTGCGATGGCGTCCTGGCCACGGTAATGGAGACGCCCCTCCTCGATCAGACAGATCGATGACGCGATAACAGGGGTCAGGCCCGCGGTCTCGGCAGCGCGCGCCGGAAGGGTCGCCGCCTCGCGCAGCGCTTCGACCTCGTCGGCGCGGTAGCGGCGCTGGCGGGTGCCGGGCACGGCGACCGAGCGCAGCCGCCCGCGGCTGACATAGGCATAGAGCGTGTCGAGTTTGATGCCCAGACGGGCAGCGGCTTCACGGGTGGTCAGAAACATTGATTATACAATCAAGATTGACAGTCTTGAGCCAACAACCTCAACTATCACTCTTCTAAGCGGAGGGACCGATGACCGCAATCGCCAATCCCGCGCCCGTGCAGTCGGCAATTGAGCCGCATGCCCGCGCGCAATTCCCGCTGCTGCAGCCGACGATCGGGATGCCGATGCTCGATCTGCGGTCTCTGGCGTCGCGCCAAGGGTGCTATGCTTACGATCCGGGATTGGGGGAAACCGGCATTTGCCGATCTTCGATTACTTATGTCGATGGCGAGCGCAGGATTCTGCTCTATCGCGGTTATCCGATCGATGCGCTGGTCGAGAATTGCAGCTTTCTCGAAGTCGCCTGGCTGCTGACCAACGGCGAATTGCCCGATGCCGGGCAACTGGCCGGCTTTACCCGCGACATCACCCGGCACACGATGCTCAACGAGCAGATCCATGCCATCTTTCGCGGGTTTCGCCGCGACGCCCATCCGATGGCGGTGATGTGCGGCGTTGTCGGGGCCCTGGCCGCCTTCTACCATGACGGGCTCGACATCTTCGACCGCCGCCACCGGCTGGTCGCCAGCCATCGACTGATCGCCAAGATGCCGACGATTGCGGCGATGGCCTACAAATATTCGTTGGGTCAGCCTTTCGTCTATCCGCGCAACGATCTCGGTTACGCCGAAAATCTGCTGGCGATGCTGTTCTCGGTGCCTTGCGAGGCGTTTCGCTTAGCTCCGGCTGCGGCCAAAGCGCTGGAAGCCTTGTTGATCATCCAAGCCGACCATGAACAAAATGCCTCGACCACGGCGATGCGGTTGGTCGGCTCAACCCGCGCCAACCCCTATGCCTGCACCGCCGCAGCCATCGCCGCGCTGTGGAGGCCGTTGCATGGCGGCGCCAACGAGGCGGTGATCGAGACGCTTAAAGCGATCGGTACGGTCGAGCGCATTCCCGAGATGCTGCGCCGCGCCAAAGACAGAACCGACCCGTTCCGCCTGATGGGTTTTGGTCACCGTGTCTACAAAAGTTACGATCCACGCGCCAAGGTGCTGCGCCCGCTTTGCCAGGAGATAATGGCCTCACTCGGCCGCAGCGATGACCCGCTGCTCCGGCTTGCGCTGGAACTGGAGCGGATCGCGCTCGAAGACGAGTACTTCATAAAGCGCAAACTTTATCCCAATGTCGATTTCTATTCGGGACTGATTTTCCGGGCGCTGGGTTTACCGGCCTCGATGTTCACGCCGATTTTTGCCGTGGCGCGCACGGCCGGTTGGCTCGCGCATTGGAACGAGATGATTGCCGATCCCGAGACCCGCATCTGTCGGCCGCGGCAGCTTTATCAGGGACCGGCCGAGCGACCGCTGGTCGCGATCGCCGATCGCCAGCCCTGCCCGCCGCTGGTTGGTTGATCTTGCCGACCGGCCAACGTTGCCGTCCACGCACCCCGAGAGGACGATCATGCCCAAACGCATCGACGCAGCAGCGCTGCAAGCGGTTGTCGGCACGCTCTACCCGCCGCCTTTCGATGCCCCCTGTCGCCGCCGGGCGCGCACCAAACTTGGCGACGCCGCAGGCCTTAGGCAGTTTGGCGTCAACCTGTTGCACTTGCCCCCGGGAGCCTGGTCGAGCCAGCGCCACTGGCATACGGCGAGCGACGAATTCGTCTTTGTTCTCTCGGGTGAAGTGACGCTGGTCAGCGATTGCGGCGAGGAGGTGCTGCGCCCCGGCGACGCCGCCGGCTTTGCCGCCAACGACGCCAACGGGCATTGCCTGCAAAACCGCTCGAGCGCGCCGGCAACGGTCCTCGAAATCGGAACCCGCGTCGCGGGCGACAGCGCGCATTACAGCGACATTGACATGATCGCCCCTGCGGATGCCGCGCCGGCGTTGTATACGAGGCGGGATGGTACACCTTATCCGAATTCCGGGCGTCGCGGGCCCTGACGCAGCGAGTTTTGCGAGACCTGTTGGAACCCACGCGACTTGCAGCGGCGACACTGGCCCGGTCCGGACGAAATGGCGTGTGTGGCCGCCGGCGACGGGACAATATGTCGCCGAACCAGCAAGAGCGGAGTGGGAGATGAGCGAAAGACGTACGGCCAATCCGAGCGGGAAAGAGGTCGCGGTGGTGATCGGCGCCACCGCGAAATGGCAGGCCGACGGCCGCAACACGCTCCTCGTACACGGCCATCCTGTCGATGACAGCGAATTGCCGGTCGGGGTGCGCTGGGGAGTCGGCGGCGCGATCGCCCAGAAATTTGCGCAGGAGGGCTTTTTTGTCGTCGTGACCACCCGCCGCGAGAGCAACGCCGCACCGCTCGCGCAGGCGATCCGCGAACACGGTGGCGCCTGCGCGATTGTCGAGTTGGATCTCACTTCCGAGGCGTCGATCTCGGCGGCGTTTGCCCGCATCCGTCGCGAAGCCGGCGAGCCCGCCGCCGTTGTCTACAATGCCGGATATATCGAGGGCCGTGACCTCCCGCCCGAGCAGGAGCTGCTCGAACATTTCCCGACCGACATGTTCGATACCGCCATCCACATCGCCTGCCGCGGTCCCTTCCTGGTCGCCAAGGAAGTCCTGCCGGCGATGCGCCAGCGGGGATCGGGCTCGTTCTTCTTTTCCAACAATTCGAATTCGCTGCGCGGCCGCAAGCGCCACACCGGACAATCGCTTTACTACCCGCGGGTCATGATGCGTGCCTTGGCCCAGGCGCTGACCGAGGAATATTCCGAGTTCGGCGTGCATGTTGCCAATATCGTCATTGACGGCACGATCGATTCGCCCGGCACCCGCGCCATGCCCCGCAATCAGAACCGCCGCGACCTGATTATCAACCCGGTCAAGATTGCTGAAGCGTTCTGGTATCTGCACACCCAGGACAGGTCGTGCTGGAGCCACGAGCTGCAGCTGACCCCGTTCGCAAGCCGACCGAGTTACTGAGCGGCGCGGGTTCCGTGTGGGGGGCGGAGATCATCCGATCCGAGGCATCAGCGGCTCCGCCCCTCGTAGCAAAGAATGAGTTCTCGGCGCTGGGCCGGACCGGCGCGATTGTCGGCAGAAACGGTGCGCCGGTTGCGTTGCCTCTGTCGCATCCGGGGATGACGCGATAGGGGAAGCCAGCAGCGTCCGACACCTTGCTGGCGTCTCCGCCATGGTCAAGGAACCGGTTCAAACATCAATAAAGAAGCGGGATCAGGGCCGCGGTCTCTCGGCAATATTGATCGTATTCCGGGAAAGTCTCACGTAGTTGCCGCTCCTCGACATGGATCTTCCACAGGAAGCCGGCGAGCACGCAGGCCACGGCGAGGAGGCCGCGCCACTCGCCGATCGTCAACGCGGTCCCGAGGATGGCGATCAGGAGGCCGGTGTAGATCGGGTGGCGAACAACCCGGTACGGACCCGAGCGGATCAGCGCATGTCCCTCTTTAAGGGTCACAATCCCGCTCCAGTTGCGCCCGAGATGCAGCCTTGCCCATACGGAAACGCCAAGCCCGCCGGCAACGATAACCGCGCCGATGACGGGCAGGAGCAAACCCGGCGGGCGAAACCGCAGCAGCAAGGCGCGCGGCAGCCAATGCGGCGCGGCCAGCAGGATGACGCAGGCCAGCGCCGGGACCACATGCAAGGCGCGCGAGCCGACCCCTTCGCGCCAGCGGGTCGGTTTTGTCGAGCGCGCGGCGATGATCCAGATCGCCGCCCAGGCGAGCCACAGCGCCGGGACAACAACACGCAACGCCGAGGCAGACGGCATAATCGCGCCCATTCGTACAAGCGACGCGGCGCCCCGCATCTGTTATCGTTACGGGCAGCGAGCCGCGGCGGCGCCAAGGGAGGAAAGTATGGCTGAAATTCTCGGCATCGGGGTGACGCATTTTCCCGGGCTGATGATGCCCGACGCTTACATGTCGAGCTTTCTGACGCGAACGCTTGCAAGCGAGCGTGTTCCCGCCGCGCTCAAGGACCCGAAAGCCTGGCCGGAGGCATTGCAGCGCGAATTCGAGGCCAACAAGGATAATGGTGCGGCGGCCGAACATCGGCGCAGACTGGTTGGCGGGTTTCGTGCCGCGCGCCAGGCGCTCGACGCGTTCGCGCCCGATTTTGTGCTGATCTGGGGGGATGACCAGTACGAGAATTTTCGCGAGGACGGGGTGCCGTCATTTTGCGTCTTCGCGCTCGATGAGGTCGATTGCCGTCCGTTCGCGCGGCCTGGCCGCAGCCAGCTCGGCAACGCCTGGGGACTCGCGGCCGATACGGTGGTCAAGGTCAAGGGCCACCGGACCGCGGGCGGCTGGCTCGCGGCGCAGCTGATCAAGGGCGATTACGATGTCAGCTACGCCTACCGGATGCGCCACGAGCTGGGTCTGCCGCATGCCTTTATCAACACGATCCTGTTTCTCGACTATGACCGCCGGGGCTTTCCTTATCCGGTGGTGCCCTTCCATGTGAATTGCTACGGCTCGTCGGTGATCGCCAAGCGCGGGTCGAGCGCGCATCTGACCGGCGAGGGCGACCCGAATGCGATTGATCCGCCGGGGCCCAATCCCGGCCGCTGCTTCGATGTCGGGGCCGCGGTCGCGCGCGCCCTGGCACAAAGCCCGTGGCGGGTGGCGTTGATCGCGTCGTCGAGCTGGTCGCATGCGTTTTTGACCGCAAAACACCACTGGATCTACCCCGATGTCGACAGCGACAGGGCCCGGTTCGATGAACTTGCCTCGGGCAATTTTGCCCGCTGGCGCAATCTGACCACCGAACAGATCGAGGATGCCGGCCAGCAGGAATTTCTGAACTGGGTCTGCCTCGCCGGCGCGATGGACGCCCTCGGCCGCAAACCCGAGATCATCGACTATGTCGAATCCTATCTGTTCAATTCGGACAAGTGCTTCGCCCTGTTCCGGCCGTAGAAGTCAGCCAGTCCGCTGCCAGTCGAAACGCGGCTGGGCGCCGGTGCCGTAACGTTTGAGGGCGCCGGTTTCGCCGATCGCGTCGGGTCGTGAAAACACCCAGTTCTGCCAGGCCGAGAGGCGCGCAAAGATCTTGGTTGCGGCCGTCTCGGGTCCGGCGAAGCGAAGATTGGCCTCAAGCCCGGTCAGCGCATCGGGCGACAGGCTGGCGCGCTCCTCGAGCGCG
>JAJPIH010000294.1 GCA_021324875.1 Alphaproteobacteria bacterium | reverse complement strand
TGACATGGCCGGTGCCGCCGGCGGTGCCGATCTTGCCGATGATCGCGAGGATCACGTCCTTGGCGCTGACCCCGGCCCCGAGCGCGCCGTCGACATTGACCAGCATGTTCTTGGCCGGTGCCTGGATCAGCGTCTGGGTGGCCAGGACGTGCTCGACCTCGGAGGTGCCGATGCCGAAAGCAAGCGCGCCGACCGCGCCATGGGTCGCGGTGTGGCTGTCGCCGCAGACAATCGTCATGCCCGGCTGGCTCAGACCCTGTTCGGGGCCGATGATATGGACGATCCCCTGATTGACGCTGTCGATCGGGAAATAAGGCACCCCGAAATCCCTGACATTGCGTTCCAGGGTGTCGACCTGGAGCTTTGATTCGGGATCGTCGATGCCGCGGCTGCGGTCGGAGGTCGGCACGTTGTGGTCGGCGACCGCGATCGTCGCATCGGGCCGGCGGACCTTGCGTGCGGCCGTCCGCAGTCCTTCGAAGGCCTGCGGGCTGGTCACCTCGTGCACCAGATGCAGGTCGATATAGAGAAGATAGGTGCCTTCGCCCTGCGGGGCGATGACATGGTTGTGCCAGATCTTGTCGAACAGGGTGCGCGGTGCGGGCATCGGCGTCACTCCGGGCGGTTTTCGGCGGGGGTCGGGGCGGGCGGCGGGGCGGCGCTCTCTTGACTTTGGCGGCCGCTGTCGCGCGCGCGTTCGGCAATCCGCGCCCGCTTGCCGGTGCGGCCGCGCAGATAATAGAGCTTGGCCCGGCGCACGACGCCGCGGCGCACCACCTCGATCGCGGTAATGCGCGGCGAATAGAGCGGAAAAACGCGCTCCACGCCTTCGCCGTAGGAAATCTTGCGCAGCGTGAAGCTGGAATTGATGCCGGCGTTGCGGCGGGCGATGCACACCCCCTCGAAGGCCTGGATGCGCTCGCGCTCGCCTTCGACGACGCGCAAACTGACGCGCACCGTGTCGCCCGGGTCGAAAGCCGGCACCGCGCGCCGCGCCGCGAGCTTGTCGACCTGCTCGCGTTCCAATTGTTGAAGCAAATTCATGGTTCCGCCTTTCGATCGGCTTCGCTGCCGGCGACGGCGCCGCCGGCGGTCAGATAAGTGTTCCACAAATCCGGCCGGCGCTCGCGCGTCAGCCGCTCGGCTTCCTGCCGGCGCCAGGCGCGGATGCGGCGATGGTCGCCGGAGACCAGCACCTCGGGCACCGGCCGCTCGCGCCACAGCCGCGGGCGGGTGTAGTGCGGGTATTCGAGCAGACCCTCGCTGAAACTTTCCTCGCCGAGCGCCGCGGCATCCCCGACAACCCCGGGAAGGAGCCGCACGCAGGCGTCGATCAGCGCGATCGCGGCCGGCTCGCCGCCGGACAGGATAAAATCGCCGACGCTGACCTCCTCGATCGCGTGCGCCTCGATCACGCGCTGGTCGGCCCCCTCGAAACGGCCGCAGATCAACCTGACCCCGGGGCCGGCGGCGAGTTCCTTGACCCGAGGCTGGTCGAGCCGCGCGCCGCGCGGCGACAGCAGGATCAGCGGCCCCACGCCGGCGGCGCCGGCAATCGCCGCGTCGAGCACGTCGGGCCGCATGACCATACCCGGCCCGCCGCCATAGGGCGCGGCGTCGACCGAGCGGTGCGGGTCGTTCGCATAATCGCGGATATCGACGACCGCCAACCGCCACCGCCCGCAAGCCAGCGCCTTGCCGGCGAGCGAATAGGCGAGCGGCCCCGGCAGCATTTCGGGAAAGATCGTCAACACCGTCGCCTGCCAGCTCATGCCATATCTCCGCCGGCCGCCGGCGCGGTGCGGCGATCATCAAGCAGCCCGGGCGGCGGGTCGATGACCAGAAGACCGGCGTCGAGGTCGATCTCGGGCACCACCGCGCGGGTGAACGGCACCATCGCCGGCGGTGCGGCGTCGCGGGCCACTTCGAGCGTGTCGCCGGCGCCAAAATCGTGGACCGCGCGCACCCGGCCGAGCCGCGTGCCGTCGGTCAGCACCGCTTCGAGCCCGATCAGGTCGGCGTGATAATATTCGTCGGGCTCGGGAGCCGGCAACGCCGTGCGCGGCAGGTACAGCCGCAGCCCGCGCAACGCCTCGGCCTGGTTGCGGTTGTCGATCCCGGATACGCGGCCGATCAGCACGCCCTTGGCGGCGCCCACCAGCGTCAGCGCCAAGCGCCTGGTTCCGCTCTCATCGGCGAGCGGGCCGTAGGCGGCGACATCCTCCGGGCGCGCGGTAAAGCTTTTGATCCGCACCGCGCCGGTGACGCCGTGCGGGCCGGTGATGACTCCGACGCAGACCTGTTTTGCCGCCGCCATCGCCCGGTCCAAAAACCTTGCCGCCGAACGCCTGCCGAGGCTCAGCCGCTACCGGCGGCGGCCGCCGCCGCCTCCGCCGCCGCCTTCGCCCGTTCCTGCGCTTTGGCCTTGGGCTGCGACTTGACCGGCGTCTCGCGGATCGGCGGTTTCTCGATCAGCCCGGCCTCGCCGAGAAAGCGCGCCACCCGGTCGGTCGGCAAGGCGCCGACCCCGAGCCAGTGGCGGATGCGCTCCTCGTTGAGCCGGATCCGTTCGGCATGGCCGCGGTCGAGCATCGGGTTGTAGGTTCCGACCCGCTCGATAAAGCGGCCGTCGCGGGGGCTGCGCGAATCGGCGATGACGATGCTGTAATAGGGCCGTTTCTTGGCCCCGCCGCGAGCCAGGCGGATCTTCAACGACATCGGGTCATTCCTGCAAACTAATGGGGAAAAGCGTTTGCTAATGGCGAAAAGCGTTGGGCAGCAGACCGGCCAGACCGTGCCGCGCCATGCCCTTGGGCCCGAGCTTCTTCATCTTTTCATCATGTCGGCCATGTCTTGGTATTGCTTCAAGAGCCGGTTGATTTCCGGGACCGAGGTGCCCGAGCCGGCGGCGATCCGGCGCCGCCGCGAGCCGTTCAACAGTTTGGGATTGCGCCGCTCGGCCTTGGTCATCGAGGCGATGATCGCCTCCTGGCGCTTGACGATGGTCTCGTCGATATTGGCCTCGCCGAGCTGCTTTTTGAGTTTGCCGACCCCCGGCAGCAGCGACAGCATGCCGCCCATCCCGCCCATGCGGCGGATCTGGCGCAGCTGGCCGGCGAGGTCGTCGAGGTCGAAATTGCCCTTGGCCATTTTGGCCGCGAGTTTGTCGGCCTCGTCGCGGTCGACGGTCTCGGCCGCCTTTTCGACCAGGCTGACGACATCGCCCATGCCGAGAATGCGCCCGGCGATACGTTCGGGATGAAAGGGTTCGAGCGCCCCGATGCGCTCGCCGGTGCCGATCATCACGATAGGCTTGCCGGTGATATGGCGCATCGACAGCGCCGCCCCGCCGCGCGCATCACCGTCGACCCGGGTCAGCACGATGCCGGTCAGCGCGGCGCGTTCGCCGAAGGCCTTGGCGAGGTTGACCGCGTCCTGGCCGGTCATCGCGTCGGCGACAAGCAGCGTCTGGTGGGGCTGGGTCGCGGCGCTGACCGCGGCGACTTCGAGCATCAGTTCTTCGTTGATGTGCAGCCGCCCGGCGGTGTCGTAGATGACGACGTCATAGCCCTCGCGGCGTGCGGTTTCGAGCGCGCGCCGGGCGATCGTGACCGGTTGCTCGCCGGCGACCGGGGGCAGGCACGCGACGCCGATCTGGCGCGCCAGCACCGCCAGCTGCTCCTGCGCGGCCGGACGCTGCACGTCGAGCGAGGCGAGCAGCACTTTTTTGCGCTCACGCTGCTTCAATCGATTGGCGATCTTGGCGGCGGTCGTGGTCTTGCCCGAACCTTGCAGCCCGACCAGCAAGATGCCGACCGGCGCCGGGGCGTTGAGGTCAAGCCCGTCGCCGGCGCCGGCGGCATCGCCGCCCAGCACGGTGACCAGGTGGTCATGGACAATCTTGACCACCATCTGCGCCGGGGTCACCGAGCGCAGCACTTCCTGGCCCTGCGCCTTTTCCCTGACCGCGGCGATAAAGTCGCGGACCACCGGCAGCGCCACATCGGCTTCAAGCAAAGCGACGCGGATCTCGCGCATCGCGGCGGCGACATCGCCTTCGCTCAGGGCTCCGTGGCGGCGCAGGCGGTCAAAGACGTCGCCAAGGCGATCGGTCAGGCTGTCGAACATCGGAATTCCCGAAAAGCCATCACACCGACAAAAACGGCCAGTGCGCGACACTCGCGGACTGGCGTCCCCGATGTGGGGTAGAGCGCTCGCCGATACCAGCGCCGCCGTGAACGCTAATCGCCGGCCCGCACGATGTCAATTGTGGGACCGCGCGCGGTCCTCGGCGCCCACCGCCGCGGCCGCGAATCGTCGCGACAAACCGCCAGGTTGCGCATACAATCGCAGATTGCCAGAATGCCGAGGTTGTTCCTCACTCTGGACAGCAAGAGAGGGCTGTAATACCGTTAGATTGGTGAAGACCGCCGGAGGGATTAACCGAATGGGTTAGTCGCGCCGATGCGGTTGCCGCCGACGGCCGGTCGGTTTCGCCGCAGAGCGAAGGGATCGGCCGACAGGGCAGGGAGGTGTTGAGCAGCCCGCCGGGTCGGGCCCGGAACGGGGCGCACAAGAGTTTGCGGGATGGGAGGAGGCCGTGGAGGCGAACGTTGCGCTTGAGCAGGCCGTCGCGGATCATCGTGCGGGTCAGGGCTTGCGCACACTCGTCGTTTGGGCAGTGCGATTTACCCGCGAAAGTCTGGCGGAAATCCTTGAACGCGATGCCCGCATCACAATCGTCGGCCAGTGCGCGAGCCTGGCCGAAGCAACCGCGCTGAATTCGACATTGCGCGCCGACGTCATCCTGCTCGACGGAAGGATGCCGGACGGCCCGGCCGTGGTGCGACGGGCGCTCGACATCGCCCCCGAATTGCGGATTATCGCCTGCTCGGTCAGGGAAACCGAAGAGGACATCATCGCCTGGGCCGAGGCCGGCGTGATCGGCTATATCCCGCGAACCGCGGCATTGGCCGATTTTGTGCGCCTGATGATCGATATTCACAACGGCGAACAGATCACCTCGGGGCGGATTGTCACCGGGTTGTTGCGCCGCATCGCCTTGAGCGCGCGCCGCCGTCCGCTGCGCGAGACGGGGCTGCCGCTGCCGGCGCTGACCAAGCGCGAGCGCGAAGCCGCCGAACTGATCCGCAGCGGCTTGAGCGATAAAGAGATCGCCCGCCAGCTCAATATCAGCCTGGCCACGACCAAGTCGCACGTCCACAACCTTTTGGGCAAGCTCAACATCCAGCGACGCAGCCAGGTCGCCGAATATTTGCGCGAATACGGCAACCATCCGGGCTGATTCGCCGGCGGCATCCCGATTTCGTTCAGCCCCCGCTTTCGTCGTCGATTACGGGTCGGCGCGCCGGAGCGGGCGGTCGCGGCGCGGTCAGGCGGGGCGCTTGTAAAAGACGCCGTCTTTCATGATGTGGCTCAGATGCTCGCCCTGGCCGTCGAGCAGCCCGAGATCGGTCAGCGGGTCGCCATCTACCACGATCAGGTCGGCGCGGGCGCCCGGGGTGATCATGCCGATCTCGCCGGCGCGGTTCAGAAGTTCGGCATTGACCGCGGTGGCCGAGCGAATGATCTCGAACGGCGACATCGCCTCGGCGCGGATCATGAACTCGCGCGACTGGTGACGATGCAGCGGGCCGAGGAGATCGGTGCCAAAGCCGATCTTGACCTCGGCCGCGGTCAGGATTTCGAGCGAGCGCAAGCCGGCTTCGCGCACTTCCTCGAGCTTGGCGAGGCTCGCCTCGGGAAAGCCGAAATCGCGACCCTCACGGTAGAGCGCCTCGTAGGTGACCAGGGTCGGCACGACAAAAGCCTCGGCGCCGGCGACATGCTCGGCGGTCGGGCGATCGATCAGATTGCCGTGCTCGATCGAGCGCACGCCGAAATCGATCGAACGGCGGATCGCTTCGGGCGTGTAGGCATGCGCCATGACATAGGTGCGCCAGGCCCGCGCCTCTTCGACGATCGCGCGGACCTCCTCCGCGCTGTAGCCAAGGCTCCAGATCGGGTCGTAGGGCGAGGCCACGCCGCCCGAAGCCATGATCTTGATCTGGGTTGCGCCCTTGCGCAGCTCGTCGCGCACCGCGCGGCGACATTCGGCGACACCGTCGGTGATGCGCGACAGGCTCAGCCCGCCGGCGCAGCAGGCGCAGGGTTCGGCCGGCTGGGTCCGCGGCCGGGTGTCGCCATGGCCGCCGGTCTGGCTCAGCGCCAGCCCCGAGGGGAACAGCCGCGGCCCTTTGACGAGGCCGTCCTCGACCGCCTGCGCCAACCCGCCATCGGCGCCGCCGGCGTCGCGCACCGTGGTAAATCCGCGCCCCAGCATCGCTTCGATCAGGCGCGCCGCCTGCAAAATCAGCAAAGTCGGCGGCCGCTCAGAGAGCCGGCCAACCGCCACCTCCACCGCCATGACGTGAACATGCGCGTCGATCAGGCCGGGCATCAGGGTGCGGCCGCGCAGCTCGACAATCTCGGCGCCG
>JAJPIH010000031.1 GCA_021324875.1 Alphaproteobacteria bacterium | reverse complement strand
TCTTGCGCGGCACCGCGAAATCGGGCGGCAGTTCGGCCGCTTCGGCGCGGGCGATCAGCGAAAACAGCGATCGCGGCCGCGGCGGCGGCAGCGGTTTTGGCGGCGGCTCGTTCGCCGCCACGACCACGGGCGCGACGGCGACCGGCGCCGGCCGCGGCGCGGCGGTTCCCGCGGCGGGTGGCGACGGCGCCACCGACCCGCGAGCGGGCCCCGCCATTGCGACGGTCGGCGGCGCGGGCTTGGGGGCAGGCAATGCGGCAAGGCGCGAAGATGGCCCCGTCGCCGGCTCATAGGAGGGGGCGGGTGGCGGCGCGGTGGCGGTATTCGAGGCCTGTGCGACCATCACCTGGCCGCGGTTGCGCATGGCGTCCTCGGCCGCGGCAATGCTTTCTTCCTTGAGAACTGTAACGCGAACGACGGCCGTCCCTTTCTGCTCAAAGCCCAAGAGCTGGGCGGCGCGCCGGGACACGTCGATCATCCGGCCATCGACAAACGGACCGCGGTCATTGACCCGCAACTGCAGCGACCGGCCGTTTTCGAGATCGGTGACTTGTACGATGCTCGGCATCGGCAGGGTGGTGTGCGCCGCGGTCAATCCGTTGAGGTCGAAGATTTCGCCATTGGCGGTCAGCCGGCCCTGAAACGCCTCGCCATACCATGAGGCGACACCCACCCGGTCGTAATTGTAATCGACCGCCGGATAATACCATACGCCATGGACTTCGTAAGGTTCGCCGACCCGATAGGTGCCGATGCCGGGCTGAGCGGCGGGGCGACTGGCCGCCGGTTCGAAGGCCGCCGGCGGCGACGCGCAAGCGTTAAGTAACGGGGCCGCCGCTGCAATCAGCGCGAGAGAGCGCTGCCAGCCTCCGCCGGTCCGGGCCATGCCGCAACCGTTCCTGAACCGCGCTTGGGGTCAGCTGCGCCGGACCGGCTCGCCGCCGACCATGGCATCGGCGAGATAGCCCACGGCACCGGCAAAATAGGTGGATTTATTCCACCGCATGATGGTGCGGAAATTGTCGTAGACCAGCCATGCCGGGCCGCCGACGCCGTCCGGCATGACGAGCGAGGCCTCGGTCCCATATGCCAGCGGCCGGGCGTCAAGGCTGCGCACGCCGACCCGGATCCACTCACCGGTCGGACGGCGCATTTCCAGACCGCTCCAGCTGGTGTCGAAACCGGGCGGCAACGCCACCCGCTGGCCCCAGCCCTCACCGTCGCGCCACCCCAGATGCGCCAGAAAATTGGCGATCGAGGCAAGCACATCGGCGCGGTCGTACCAGATGTCGCGGCGGCCGGCGCCGTCATAATCGACCGCGTAGCGCAAATAGGTCGACGGCATGAACTGGCACTGCCCCATCGCCCCGGCCCAGGATCCCGTCATATTGCCGGGAGCGATATTACCGCCGTCGATGATCTTGAGCGCCGAGATCAGTTCGCGGCGAAAATAAGGGCCGCGCCGCCCGTCATAACCAAGCGTGGCGAGCGCGGCGACGACCAGTTAGTTGCCGGTGATCTTGCCAAAATCGCTCTCCATTCCCCACAGCGCGACGATAAACCGGGGATCGACGCCGTAACGTTGATGGATGGCGCCCAGCAGTGCCCAGTTATCGTACAAGGCCCGGCGACCGTTTTCGATGCGCTGCGGGCTCACCGTCTTTTGCAAGTATTGGGCAAAGGTCAGGATCTGCTCGGGCTGATGACGGTCGAGTTCGATAACGTGCGGCAGGTATTGGGCGTAGCGCAGCGCCAGATCGACGGTCGCGAGGCGCACCCCCTCGGCCGCCGCCTGGCGGGCGACGAGATCGAGGAAGGAATAGAAGTCGCCCTCGGCCGCGCGCGCAACCGCCGGAGCGCCGCCCAGTAAGGCTGGGACCGCCAGCACCGGCGCCGACAGCAGGGTGCGACGCGTGAATCGACCAGGCGTCATGCCTGCGTCCTCTTTTGCTTCCGCCGCTTTCCTCCTGCCACAACCGCAAAGCGACGCGCAACCACGCCCCGCCCGCCAAATAAAAACCGCCGATCCGCTCGCCGAGGGCTCACCCGCGCCCGAAGGAAACCCGGCGAATCGCCGCATCTTTGCGGCCGCGCCTTGACAAATTGCCGCAGCGTCCGTAACGCAAAACCAACATCCGTGCCGTCCGGGGAGAAACGAAATGGCTGAGGTTTTGGGTCTGGGTGTCACTCATTTTCCGCCGCTGTCGGGGACCGATGAAAGCATGGGGCGGATTCTCAAGCGGGTCTTGGACGATCCGGCGCTCCCCGACCAATATCGCCGCCCGGAGGGTTGGCCGGCGGCGATGCGCGAGGAATATGGCAATGACCACGGCGTGGCGGCGGCGCGCCGGCACCGCGAGGCCCTGGCTGCCGGGTTCCGCAATGCGCGCCGGGCCCTCGACGAATTCAAGCCCGATCTGGTGGTGATCTGGGGCGACGACCAATATGAGAATTTTCGCGAGGACGTGATCCCGCCCTTCTGTTTGTTCGCCTACGACAAGCTTAGCGCCAAGCCGTGGCAATATTACCGTGCTCCAAACGCCTGGGGCGAAAGTCACGACAAGGTGTTTGAATACCGGGGTCATCGCGAGGCTGGGAAATACATCGCGACTAAACTAATCGAAACCGGCTTCGACGTATCCTACGCCTACCAGCCTTTGCATCACCAGCTGGGCCACGCGTTTTTGAATACACTGCTGTTCCTGGATTATGACCGGCGCGGTTTTCCCTACCCGGTGCTGCCGTTCCAGGTCAATTGTTATGGCCGGCGGGTGATCGCGCAGCAAGCGGGGGTGCGCTCGCTGAGCGAATTGCCCGACGAGAATGACCTCGATCCCCCCTCGCCGATGCCATGGCGCTGCTTCGACCTCGGCGCCGCCGTGGCCCGCATCGCCGCCGACAGCCCCTATCGGGTGGCGTTGATCGCCTCGTCGAGTTGGTCGCATGCGTTCCTGACCCGCAAGAACTGGCTGCTCTATCCTGACGTCGAGGCCGACCGGGCGCTTTATGACGCGTTACAAAAGGCCGACTACCGGACGTGGCGCGAGCGGCCGCTCGCCGCGATCGAGGATAGCGGACAGCAGGAAGTGCTCAATTGGATGTGCCTGGTAGGGGCGATGAACGCGCTCGGCCGGCGCCCCTCCGAAACCGCCTTTGTCGAGACGTGGATTTTCAACTCGAGCAAATGCTTCGCGGTCTGGGAGCCGTAGGCGGGCGGGGCGGCCGACAATGGCCGCGCTGCCGGGCAAGGCGCTGGCGCAAGCGCTGATCGACGCAAGCCGGGAAAGCGCCCGGTCGGCGCCGGTTGCCGCGGTGATCGAGGCGGCCCGGGCGGGCGCCCTCGATGCGCCGGCGACCGTGCGCCTGCTCGGGCGGCTGTGGACCCTCGAGCGTATGTTTTACTACGTCTATGGCGGCTGGGGTCAGGGGCTCGAGGTCAACGATTTCCCGCCTTCGGTCAAATACCTGTTCTCCAAGCAAATCCTCGACGAATCGACGCACGAGATGCTGTATCTCGACGCGCTGATCCGGCGCGGCGCGGTGGCGACGCAAAAGGATGCGTTCCATCAGCCCTATGGCCGCTTCTCGGTCGATTCGGCGCTCGCCTATTACGTCTTCTCGTTGCGCAACCTGGCGACCTATCCGCACCCGATCCGCATCGCGGCCCTCAATCTCGGTCCCCAAGTCATCGAATTCGAATGGATGCGGGAGCTGGCGGAAGCGACCACGGATGCCGGGCTCAAAGACGTCTTCGCCAGTCAGACGGTCGAGAACCAAAGCCACATCAATATGGGCAGGCGTATTGTCGAGGAGTTTGTCGAAAAGCCGGTGGAGGCCGATCTCGCGCGCTGGGCCTGCGCGGTCGCCCGCCGTGACTATGCCCGCTTCCTGCATGAGCTCGGCGATTTTGTCCTCGCCCGACAGACCCCGCCGCCGCCGCTGCCGCGCATTGTCGTGACGGATTGAGGAGCGGCCGATGGCAAGCCTCAAGATCGACCATGCCCGCTGCACCGAATGCCGGATGTGCTACATCGTGTGCCGCGAGATCGATCTGAACGCGGTCTATGTCGCACTCGAGCCGCTGCACCGCATTGAAATCGATGCCGCCAAATGCACCTATCCCGGCTGCACCGCCTGCCTGATGTATTGTCCGGCCGAGGGTTCGATAATCGAGGCCGAGAGCGGTCGCTCATTGGTCCCGCCGCCGCCCGAGGCTTGGCGCAGCTAAACCCTTCCCATCCGCCGCTCAAGGACACGCGAACATGCACCCGATCCTTGAAGAGTTCTGCGACAAATGGGTGTGGCCGACGATGCCGGGGGCGCCCGGCGCCGCGTTTCGACTCAAACTCACCCGAGAGCACTGCCTCAAGGGCTGGGAAATAGCGCTCGAGCGAACGCTGGCCGAAATCGAGCAAGACCTCGCCAACAACGACGAGAATTGGAAGCGCGAGAAGGCGCTTCGCGGCTATGCCGCCGAAGGGGTCGCCATGTCGATCAAGCAGATGTCGGGACAGCTGTTATCGGTCGATATCGCCGACCAGGAGCGTTACATCGACCTGCAGCGCATGCGTGCGCGCCAGATCTGGGACGAATGCAAGCATTCAAAGCTGCACGCCGACGTCCTGCTGGGCAAGGGTTGGGTCAAAAACGAACGCGAATTGATGGATATCGCCGCCGCCAATACGCAGCCGCTGCCGGCCTATTTCGGGTTGTCGATGATGTTCGCGCACATCCATCCCTTGGCGCGGGCCGCGCAGAATTATTACCAGGAGGCGATCGCCTGTCTGGGTATCATGGCCACCCTCGACCGCGTTGCCGATCCGCTGGTTCGCCATGAGCATCTCTCGCAACGCGATGAAGAGTTGATGCATTTTATGGAAGGCAAGTTCCAGATCGATTTTCTGTGCACGACACCGCAAACCCAGCAGCCGGTCGAAGAGGCGCTCGGTTATCTGCTGCATCAGGTCGGCGGGATCCGGTGATGGCTCACGCAGCGCCTGCGGCGGTCCAGAGCCCACGACCGAGATGCGATCTTGGCCCTACGCCCTGGCGCGAATGAATGACGAGGACGGACAATCTCGCATGAAGCTGCGGATCGACACGTCAATCTGCAACGCCTGCGGGCTGTGCCGCGAAGTGTGCCCGGAGGGGGCGGTGCGGCCGACCCTGCTCGAGCCGCGCCACTTCTATGAGATCCAGCCGGAAAAATGCACCGGCTGCGGCGAATGCCTCCCCTATTGCCCCGCCCCGGGGGCTCTGGTGGAATACGTCGCGGCGTAAACGACGATGACCCGGCGCCTTGCCGCTCACCGGCTCGGAGCGCCGCCCCTCTCCTCCCCCGGCGGCGAGAAGAGGGGCGGGTGACGGACAGGGCCCAGCACGGAGATGAAAATGGCGCGGAAATACAATCTGATGTCGTCGGACGGCCATCTCGAAGTGCCGCCTGAGCGCTGGCTGCACCGGGTGCCGGCCAAATACCGCGACCGCGCCCCGCACACTGTGCACTTGCCCGATGGCGGCGATGCGCTGTTGATCGAGGGTCAGCCACTGCTCGAAGCCAATTTCCTCGACCTGCGCGCCGGCCGCGCCGAGGGCACATGGCAACCCTTCGGGCTCAAAGTCGCCGATGCCGCCGGCACCGGTTCGCCTGAGCAGCGGGTCGAGGAGCAAAAGCGCGACGGCATGGACGGCGAGGTGCTGTTTGCGGCGATGGTGGCGGGGCCGGTGTTCTGGCGCCACATCGCCCATGATGAGGTCTATAAGGGTGTGATCCGCGGCTACAACGACTGGCTCGCCGAGGAATATTGCGCTGTCGCACCCGACCGGCTGATCGGCATGGGGGTGATCCCGATCACCAATGTCGAGGATGCGATCGCCGAGATGGAGCATTGCAAAAAGCTTGGCCTTAAGGGTGTGCTGCTCGGTGCGCTACCCAACGCCAAAGGCTACCCGACGCCAGAGGACGATCGGTTCTGGGCGGCGGCGATCGATCTCGACATGCCGGTGACCGCGCACGTCCAGTTCTACCGCACCGGGCCGCGCGCCGCCCAGCCGACCTTCAAATACCCGAAGGAAGACCCGGTGATCATGCAGCGGTTGCGCCGCCCGTTTCTCGAGTGGCTGTGCAATTTCGGGCTGGCGCCGTCGGTCAGCATCGCGCAAATGGTCTTGGCGGGTGTCTTCGAGCGCTATCCGAAACTGAAGATCTTCTTTGCCGAAACCCGGCTCGGCTGGGTGCCTTTCTGGCTCGAACACATGGATCTGTGGTACCAGCGACATATCGGCTGGGCACAGGAATATCTCGGTTTCAAACCGCTCAAGGAATTGCCCAGCCATTATGTGCGCGAGAACGTCTATTTCAGCGTGCAATACGAGCGGGCGGCGATCGAGGAACGCCACCACGTCGGGACCAACCGCATCATGTTTGCGACCGATTTCCCGCATATCGAGTGCGAATGGCCGAATTCGCGCCCGATCATCGAGAAGATCTATGCCGATGTGCCGGAGGCCGACAAACGGCGGATATGGGCCGATAATTGTGTCGAATTCTTCAAGCTGGACCAGGCGGGTTAGCCGCCGCATCGGGGGGCCCGGCCGATGCGCACCTTGTTCGCGGCGATCATTGGGATCATGACGATGGTAGCGGCACCGCTCAGTTCAGCCGTCGCGGCCGAAGCCGCCGGTTCGGTCTATATTGTCGCCTATTGCGAAGCGGCCGCACCCGATGTCGCGAAAGTCGCCGGTGAGCTGCGGCAGCAGGCGCTGGCCAGCCGGCAACAGCCGGGCAATATCGGCTTTACGGTCTTGCAGGAGATCGGCCGGCCCAGCCGGTTCGCGGTGTTCGAAGGCTGGCGTGACGCGGCGGCGCTTGAGGCGCAGCGCACATCCCCCGGCAACGCCGCGTTTCGCGACAAATTGAACCCGCTTTTGGTCGGGCCGCTCGAAATCCGCGAGCATCACGGCTTTTCGCTGGCGACACCGCACGCCAAGAGCAGCGCCGAGGCGGTCTATGTCGTCACTCATGTCGACGTCTTTCCGGCCGGCAAGGACCAGGCGGCCGCGCTCGTCACCGCGCTGGCCGAGGCCAACCGCAAGCTCCCCGGCAATTTGATGTTCGATGTGCTGCAGGTCGAAGGCCATCCCAACCATTTCACCCTGGTGCAGGCTTGGCGTGACCGCAAAGCGTTTGACGACAGCCTGATGGCCGCCTCGACCCGCGACTTCCGACAGAAAATCACACCGCTCGAAGGCGCGCTTTACGACGAACGCCTCTACGCCGCCTTGTAAGCGCCCGCCCCGACGTCGGTCCTTGCCCCTCGTTAAGGGAGCGTCCCCTGCCGCGGGTCCCGTTGCCGACGGTTTACAGGCTCCAGTAGTGCAGCGCTGACGGCACCCGCTCGCGCGGGACCGCCGATTTGATGTCGACAAACACGCCGCCCGGCACCACCGCCGAAAACAGCCGCTCCCAACCCGCCTCGGCCACCACGCGGTGCGGCACCGCCAGCACCAGCCCGTCGAGCCCGGCGAATTCCGCAAGCGGCCGCAGCTCGAGGCGGTATTCGCGCCGCGCCTCCTCGGGGTCGGCGAGCGGGTCGGCGACGCGTGCGGTGATGCCGAATTCACGCAGTTCGGCGACGATGTCGGGCACCCGGCTGTTGCGCAGATCGGGCACATCT
>JAJPIH010000415.1 GCA_021324875.1 Alphaproteobacteria bacterium | reverse complement strand
TGGCCGCTGCCCAGAACCTGCGGGAACGGAACCGCGATAATGCCAAGGATCAGGCCGCCGAGCGCGGGCCGCGCCCAGCGTGGCACCGCCTGGGTGCGGAACAAGGTTTCGGTCGACGTCACCCCTTTCATGGTTGCGATGCCGAGCCCGGCGGCGACCAGCCCCATGGCGAAAAACGCAATGTAATCGGCCGGCGTCAGACTGACATCGTGCCACACGACAAAGATCGGGTTTGAACCCTCCAAAGCCCGCTCGACCAGCACCGCGGTCAAGGCAGAAAGCCCGACCGGTGCCAGGGCTTGCAGAGTGTAGCTGCCGATGATCAGCTCAAACGCGTAAAACGAGCCGCTGAGCGGCGCATTGAACGCCGCGGCGATCGCCCCGGCGGCGCCGCAGCCCACCAGCAAGCGCACGTCGTCGCGGCGCAGCCCGACACTGCGGCCAATCCGCGAGGCCATCGCCGCCCCGAGCTGGGTATAAGCCGCTTCGAGCCCGACCGAAGCGCCAAAGCCACCGGACAGGATCGTTACCCAAACCAGTCCGATGCTGTCGCCGAGCGACATCCGTCCGCCGAACAGCGCGTTGGCCTCGATCGCATCGACCACCTCGCGCGGGCGCCAGCGGCGCAGCAACATCGCCGTCAGCCCGACGATCAGCCCGCCAATGATCGGCACCAGGGCGACGCGCGGCGGCCCGATGCCGGTGACTTCGCTCAAATGAGAGCGGAACGGGACGTTGAACGCCGCCATCCGAACCAGGCCGAGCGAGATATTGATCAGGACCACGCCGAGCCCGGCCGCGACCCCGGCGGCCAGCGCCAAGGCGAGCAGAAACAGCTCGCTGTCGCGCAGACGCGTCTCCCGACGCGTACCGGCGGCCGCAAGGTCGGTTGCCTCTGTCCTCGCGTCCGATGCACTCGGCCACGTTTTCCGGATAGGCGCATTGTCGGCCGCTGGCAAGTGTGCGGTTGCCGCGCCGTGGCTTCTTCGCCTACCGCCGCTCGCCAGATGGCGCCACGGCCGCTTCTGTAAAGACCTCAGTGGCGCGAGAAATAGACACGATAAAGCTGATCGCGAAAGGGGGCGCTGGCGTCAAGCGCCGATTGAAAATCGGATTTGCCCAAGACAAACGTATCGACCGGCTCTGTCGCCAGCACCGTCGAATTGCGCGGCTCGCCGCTGATCAGCGCAACCTCGCCAAAAAAGTCGCCGCGCCCGAGATGCGCCACTTCGTGGTCGGCGCGAACAACGTCGACCTCCCCGTCCGAGATCAGAAAGAATTCTTCGCCCGGATCGCCCTCGCGAATGATGACCTCGCCGGCGCGGTATTGGCGCTTGGTCATTTTTTCGGCGACGTCGGTCAGTTGCGTGGGCGTGAGCGCGCGGAACAAATCGACGGCGCGCAGGAATTCACAAATGCGCAGTGCGTCGTGCAACACCACATCGGAGACGATCCGGCCATCGACCATATGAACCAGCCGGTCGGCCGCCTCGATGATCCGATAGTCGTGGGTGACCATGATGACCGCGGCGGCGTGCTCGACGGTCGTCGCCTTCAGCAGCTCAACCACTTTGCGGGTCGATTCGCGATCGAGAGCGGCGGTCGGCTCATCGGCGAGAATGAGCCGCGGCTCGTTGACCAAGGCCCGGGCGATCGCCACCCGCTGGCGTTCGCCACCCGACAGCATCCGCGGCCTGTAGTCGATACGGTGGCCAAGCCCGAGCTGCTCGAGGATTTCGACGCCGCGTCGGCGCATCTGCTCCGGCCGCTGGCGGCCAAGTTGCATGGCCATTTTGACATTTTCGTAGGCGCTCAGCGCGTCGAACAGGTTGTGCATCTGAAAGACAAAGCCGATGTCGCGCCGCACTCCGACAAGCTCGCGCGGCGACAACTGCGACAATTCGCGACCGAGTACCGAAATGCGCCCCGCCTGGACCGAACGGAGCGCTCCGACCAGGGTCAACAGCGTCGTCTTGCCGGCGCCCGAGGGACCGGTCATCACGACCAGCTGGGCCGGCTGAACTTCGATGCAATTGTCGAACAGAACTTGATTGCGCGCGGCCCCCTCGCCGTAGAAATGGTTTACCCCACTGACCTGCACCGCCGGCGCCGACGGCCGCGACAGCGCAGCAGGCGGGGCTTCCGGTTCGGCGACGACCGCGCTCATCAGAACACCGCCGCCGGGTCGGCCCGAATGACGCGGATCACAGCAACCGCCGCGGATACGAGGCACATCGCCAAGGTCAGGCCGAGGCTGGTCAGGGTGATTTCAAGGGTCATACGCATCGGCAGCAGCGCGATCACTCCGATCAGGTGATAGAGACCAAGTCCCAGCAACCATGCCGGGATCCAACCCGCCATGCCATTGAGTGCAGCCTGTTCGAGCACCACCCGCAACAAATAGGGGCTCGGGTAACCGATCGCCTTCAAGGTCGCATATTGCGGCAATTGGTCGGAAATTTCGGTGAAAATAATCTGGTACGAAATCAGCATCCCGACGACAAACCCGACCACGGTGCCGATCGCAAATATCGGCCCGGCCGACGACACGCGCGCCTGAAAAGCGCGCTCAAAGGCGAGGAGCTGGGATTTGCTCAGCACCGCGACATTGGCCGGCATCGCCTGTCTGAGCATTTTTTCGACTGCTCTGGGGTCGGCATCGGCCGCGATTTTGATTACCCCTGCCTCCATGCCTGGCCGCTCACCGCCCCGCCCGCGCAGCAATCGGGCGAAAGTATCGACGCCCATGATCACGGTGCCGTCACTCATGAAGTCGGGACCCAGTGTGAATTTTCCGACAACATCGACTTTGGCGTCGTTGATCTCGGATTGTTTGACATCGGTGTCCATCCCGAGGAACCGGCGCCCGCGGCGATCGACCAGAACCGCGCCGGGGTTGTTCAGTTGCGCCCGGTCCGCGTTGACTTCGGGTAGCCGGAAGACCGGCTGGTTCGGCTCGAAAGCAAAGCCGCGTACCAGGTAAAGCCGGCCGTCCGCGGGGCTTTTCCAGTAAAGATCGTACCAGTCGGCATAGAGAGGACGCGCGCTGGCCACACCCGGAACCTTTCTCGCCGCCGCCAGCAGGCTGATCGGAATAGGGTCCTGGGTCGCGAACTGGTATTTATGCGCGCTCTGCAGAAACAGATCGCCGTCGAGGTTACGCAGCACCCGCAGCGAGGCGTCGAAAAATGCCTGGCTGAACCCGAGCTGCATAAGCATCAGCAGCACCGCAAAACCGATGCCGGCGCTCGACCGGACAAGGCGCCATTTGTTGGCGGTCAGACTGCGCCACGCCAGCGGCACCGAGCGCGGTCCGAGACCGGCGGTTGCCTAATGCGCGCTCGCCACGCGGTCTCCTCAGAACACGTCGGCGGGGTCGGCGCGTCGCAAAGCCGCCACTGCGAGCAGCGCCGAGATCGTCGCCATGATCAGGGCCGCCACCCACACCCAGCCGATCTGGCCGGGCGACAAGATCACCGGCAGCATCGTCTGCCGCCGGATCTCGCGATAGATAAAGGCAGCCGCCGGCACGGCCGGCGCGAAACCGGCCAAGGCGATCATGATCGACATCGCGGCGACCGTCAGCGCCAAGGCGCCGTCGCCATAACCAATCGCCTTCAAGGTCGCGAATTGCGGCAATTGCCGGCCAATCTGAGCCGAGACAATCTGGTAGACCACCATGATCCCGACCACGATAGAGATCAGCAGGCCCGAGCCAAAGATCAGCCCGACCGAGGTGCGCGTTGTCCAATACGACGCCTCGTGGTGGGCGAGTGCGGCACGGGTGAACAGGCGGAGGCCCGGCCCGACCATATGCTGCAGCTGGGCGGCGGCGCGCTCGGGATCGATCCCCGGCTTGAGCCGCACCGCCGCGAGATTGACCAAGCCAAGGCCGCGCTCGGGGAACAATCGGGCGAAGTTAGCCTCGCTGATCAGCGCCACACCCAGGCCCATGAAACCCGTGCCGAGCCGATAATGCCCGGCGATCGTCTCTTTGCGCTGATTGATCTCGACAACGCGGCCGCTCGAGAGTGGTCCAAAGATCGGGCGTGTGGCGCTATCGACCAAGATCGTGTCGGGGCGCGACAGCAGGTTCTGCTGACGGCGGATGCTCGCCGGGTCGAACAGGCTGCTCGCCGGGTCGAGGCCGATCACGAACAAATCGGGCCACATGCCGCCTTCGCCGCTTTGCCATTTGGCGAGCCCGAAATAGAGCGGGGTGATCGCTTCAACCTCCGGCGCCGCCGTGAGCATGTCGAGGCGGGCACGCGCAAAGGCGCCGGGCTGCGCTTGATATTCGTATTGATCGGAGACCAGCAGCAGATCGAACCGCATATTGTCGTAGAGCAGCATTCCGCCTTGCGGCACCGAAAAAAACAAGCCGAGCTGAACAAAGACCAGCAGGATCGCCATGAAGATGCCGCCCAGGGCAAGCAGAGTGCGGCCTTTGTCATGGTTTAGGATCCGCCAAGCGAGGGCGATGGTCACGAAAATCTGCCCGCTTTTCGCGGCTTCTGCCGCATTGCCGATCCCCTCGCCGCTGGTCGGCACCGCCGCGGAAAAGACCGCCGAGCGCGCCCCGGTTCATTCGCCAGCCATTTTCGCCGATCTTGACCCGCACAGGCCAATCCAAATCGACGGCCCGTCAAGAGCCCAGCCCGGGGCCAGGAGAAGCCGATGATTTCACAACCCCGATTGCGTTCTTGGTCGAATCGAGGACGCGCGATGCCCCCGCAGCGCACCGTCAACGCCGCGGCGCCAAGGCCGCCTGGACGACACTCGTCGTGAAGGCTGCCATGCGTCGGGCGGCAACAGGTTAACCGCAACCCCATATCGGTCGGCAGGCGATCACAGCGCGCGCCCAGGCGACCGCAAGACCGAGCGCGAACCATGAAGTTTTTCGAACAGGTTCCACTGGCCGCCGAGCAATACCCTCTGCCCACCGACGAACGCCGGCTCAAGCTCGGCTTTGAAGCGTGGGAGGCTGCGCTCGCCGCCGCCCCGCCCGGAGCTTCCGGCGTCAGAAGCGCGCGCGAATGGAGCCGCGCGCCGCCCGGTCACGCACTCCTCGGCACGATATTCGGCAACAGTCCGTTTCTGAGCGGGCTTGCGGTGCAGGAATGGGCGTTTTTGACCCGGCTCATCGAGGCCGGTGCCGAGCCGGTCTTTGCCGAACTCATTGCCGCGGTCGAGGCCCGCGATGCCGTGGACAAAGACCTCGCCGGCCTGATGCAGCGCCTGCGGGTCGCCCGGCGCCGCGTGGCGCTGTTGACCGCGGTCACCGAGCTGGCCGGTTGCTGGTCTCTCGAAGACCAGACCGCTGCTCTGAGCCGGTTTGCCGGGGCCGCCGTCGGCGCAGCCATTCGCCATCTGCTGCGCGCCGCCGCGGCGGCCAGGCTGGTCACTCTTGCCGACCCGGAGGACCCCGAGCAGAACAGCGGTCTGATCGTGCTCGCGATGGGCAAGCTCGGCGCCGGCGAACTCAATTATTCGAGCGATATCGACCTGATCCTGTTTTTCGATTGGCCGCAGCGGCGAACGGCGCCGCGCGACGGCGTGCAAGCCTTTTTCAATCGCCTGGCGCGCGACCTCGTCCGCATCCTCGAAGAACGCACCGGCGACGGCTATGTCTTTCGCACCGATCTGCGGCTTCGCCCCGACCCGGGCTCGACGCCGCCGGTCATGTCGACCGCAGCGGCGCTCACTTATTACGAAACCGTCGGCCAGAACTGGGAGCGGGCGGCGCTGATCAAGGCGCGGCCGCTGGCTGGCGACCTCAGCGCGGGCGAGCGGCTTTTGCACGAGCTCGACCCGTTCATCTGGCGCAAGCATCTCGATTTCGCCGCACTCCAGGATATCCATTCGATCAAGCGGCAGATCAACGCCTATCGCGGCGGGGCGCGAATCGCGGTTGAGGGCCACGACATCAAGCTCGGTCGCGGCGGCATCCGCGAAGTCGAGTTCTTTGTCCAAACCCAGCAATTGATCTGGGGCGGACGGATGCCGGCGCTGCGGGTGCGCGCGACTTGCGAGGCGCTCGACCGCCTGGCCATCACCGGCCGCATCGACCGAGCCACGGCCGCGACGCTCGCCGAGGATTACCGCTTTCTGCGCCGGCTCGAGCATCGCTTGCAGATGGTCGACGATGCGCAGACCCACCGTGTGCCCGACGATCCGGCCGGCGTCGAGCGCATCGCCTTGTTTCTCGGCTATCGCGAGCGCGGGGCGTTTGTCGCAGCGCTCAAGGCGCATCTCGGCTCGGTTGAGCGGCATTACGCCGAGCTTTTCGAGCAAGCGCCAAGCCTCGCCGGCCCCGGGAACCTGGTTTTTACCGGCGCCGAGGACGATCCCGACACGCTTGCCAGCCTCGAGCGCCTCGGCTTCGCCGAACCGGCGGCAATCGCCGCCTTGGTCCGCGCTTGGCACCACGGCCGAATGCGCGCCACCCGCAGCCAACGCGCGCGCGAAATCCTGACCGAGCTGGTCCCCGAACTGCTGCGCATCTTTGGCAAGACCCCGCACCCGGATGATGCGCTGCGTCGCTTTGACCGGTTCTTGTCGCGCTTGCCGGCCGGCGTGCAATTGTTTTCATTGTTTCAAGCCAATCCGGGACTGCTCGAGCTGGTCGCCGACATCATGGCCGGTGCGCCACGGCTTGCCGAGCAGCTCGCGGCAAAACCGGCGCTGCTCGATGCGGTGCTGACCAGCGAGTTTTTCGCGCCGCTGCCGCCGCAGCCTGCCCTCGCCGCAGATCTCGCCCGGCTACTCGCCGGCGCGCGTGATTTTGCCGACCTGCTCGATGGGCTGCGCCGCTGGGCGCAGGAGCGCCGCTTCCAGATCGGTGTCCAGCTGTTGCGGCAGGCGATCGATGCCGAAGCCGCCGGCAAGGCGCTTGCCGACATCGCCGAAACGACATTGGACGCCCTTCTCCCGGCCGTGGAAATCGACTTTGCCCGACGGCATGGCCGAATAGCGGGCGGCGCCTTCGCGGTGATTGGCATGGGCCGCCTCGGCAGCCGCGAAATGACCCTCGCTTCCGACCTCGACCTGATCCTGATTTATGACGCGCCCGACAATGTGACCGCCTCCGATGGCGCTGTGCCACTCCCGGTGGCGGCCTATTACGCGCGTCTCAGCCAGCGGCTGATCGGCGCGATGACCGCCCCCACCGCCGAAGGTCAGCTTTACGCCGTCGATATGCGGCTGCGCCCATCGGGCTCGTCGGGGCCGATCGCGTCCGGCTTCGCGAGTTTTGTGCGCTACCAGCGTGAGGCCGCATGGACCTGGGAGCATATGGCGCTAACCCGGGCACGGCCCGTGGCCGGCGACCAGCGGCTGCGCAGTCGTCTGAGCGCCGCAATTGCTGCGGTGCTGCGCCAGCCGCGCGATCCGCGCCGGCTCGTCGTCGATGTCGCCGAGATGCGCCGACGGATATCCGCCGAGCATCGCCGCCCCGCACCGTTCGACCTCAAACACCGGCCGGGGGGGTTGATCGACCTCGAATTCATCGCGCAATATTTGATGCTGCGCGAAGCCGCCGCCCGGCCCCAGGTGCTGCATCGCGCCGCCATCGACGGGCTGGCGGCATTGGCCGCGGCGGGCGTCTTGTCGCGCGCCGCGGCGGACGAACTTCGTCGCGCCGCGGGCGTGTTGCACCGGGTGTTGACGGTGCTGACCTTGGTCGATGTCGGAGGGGAATGGGCCGAGCCATTTGCCGAGCCCGACGCGACAATGATCGCCCGCTGTGCCGGCGCGGTTGACTTCGCCGAACTCAGCGCGGATATCAGTCAGGCGGCCGCCGTGGTCCGCCGCTGGTACGACCGCCTGATCGAGGAGCCGGCGGCGCGCGTGCAACAGGAGGCGGCAGAACAGGCAGGAGACCCACCAGCATGAGCGTCGAGCCCGGCCAGAGAGCGCCGGATTTCACTCTGCCGACCGACGGCAATGGCAGCGTCACCCTCTCACAGCTCGCCGGGAACAAGGTCGTGCTCTATTTCTACCCGAAGGACGATACCTCGGGCTGCACTGCCGAAGCCTGCGGTTTTCGCGACGCTTTTCCCGATTACAGCGGCGCCGGCGCCGTTGTGATCGGAATTTCCAAGGATTCGGTCGCGTCCCACGACAAATTCAAGAAAAAACACAACCTCCCCTTTATTCTCGCTTCCGATACAAGCGGCGAAGTGTGCGAAAAATACGGCGCTTGGGTCGAAAAAAGCATGTATGGCCGCAAATATATGGGCATCGACCGCAGCACGTTTCTGATCGATGAAAAGGGTATCGTGCGCGGCGTATGGCGCAAGGTCCGCGTGCCCGGCCATGTCGCCGAAGTGCTGAAAGCGGCGAAGGCGCTATGAACGAAACAACCCTGACCGCAGGGGCGGTCGCGATCCTCGAAACCCCGGACCCCGCAGCCAAAGCCGAACTCAGCCTGGCCTTGGCGGAGAACTGGGGCGCGGGCGGGATGAGCCTCGGAGAGGCCCGGCCACCGTTGCGGCCGGCGCGACCGGAGCGTCCGCCGTTGCGGCCGGCGCGCGAGATGGCGAAACGGCGGCATCTCGGCTCGCTGGCCGGTCGCCGGGCGCTGTTGCACGCCCTCGCCCATATCGAACTCAATGCCGTAGACCTCGCCTGGGACCTGGTGGCGCGCTTCACCTCGGCCGCGCTGCCGCGCGCCTTTTATGACGACTGGGTCACGGTCGCAGCCGAGGAAGCACGCCATTTCAGCCTGCTGACGGCGCGTCTGGCGGCGGTCGGCGTTGGCTATGGCGACCTGCCGGCGCATGATGGGCTGTGGGAAGCCGCGGCGGCGACCGCCGGCGATCTCTTGGCCCGGCTCGCGGTCGTACCGCTGGTGTTGGAGGCGCGCGGGCTCGACGTGACACCGGCCATGGCGGCCCGCCTCGAACACGCCGGCGATCGCGCCAGCGCCGCGGTATTGCGCCTGATCTACGAGCAGGAGATCGGCCATGTCCGCATCGGGCGGCGGTGGTTCGAAGGTCTTTGCCTCGCGCGCGGGCTTGCCCCGCAAGCGGTGTTTCACGATCGCGTGCGGCGGTTCTACCGGGGTGCCTTGAAACCGCCCTTCAACCGAGCGGCGCGTGAAGCGGCCGGCTTTGGCCCCGGCTATTACGGGCCGTTGGCCGAGGCGGCCGGAGACAGGGCAGACTGATCCACCCCGCTCGCAGACCCGGCCGGGATCACGGCACCAACCGTGGCATCCGCGGCGCGGCGCCGTTCTGCTTCCTCATTGGCGAGGCGGCGCCGCTCCGCCTCTTCATGGACGACCCTGGCGAGTTCGGGCTGGTGCCCGAGCAGATGGCGAAAATCGACAATGTCGAGGGTCAGCAACGTACAAGGCTGCGCAGCGACAATCGTGGCATTGCGTGGTCCGCCGGTCAGCAGCGCGATTTCGCCGAAGAACTCGCCCGGGCCCAATCGCACCGTTCCCGCGCGCAGCCGCACCTCGACCTCCCCGGACGCGATGAAATACATGCAGTCGCCGCTCTCGCCGCGCCGCACAATCACCGCCCGCGCCGGGTAGTCGCGGGCACGCAACAAGCGCGCGACGTCGGCGATCACCGCCGCCCCGACATTCTTGAAGAACGGCACCTTGGCGACGAGGTCCCAGGTCCGCAGAAATTCGCGGCGGCGCAGTTCCTCGGCATAGCCGCTGGCGAGAATACCCGCCCATAACGCAAAGACCAGGATCCCGGCGACCATGACAAACCCTGCCAGGATCCGGCCCGCCGGGGTGACCGGGGTCACATCGCCATAGCCGGTGGTGGTCAGGGTCACGATCGCCCACCATAAGGCCTGCGGAATCGATCCGAACAATTCCGGCTGAGCATTTCGTTCGAGCAGATAGGCCAGGCTTGCCGCGGCCAGAAGGACAATC
>JAJPIH010000244.1 GCA_021324875.1 Alphaproteobacteria bacterium | reverse complement strand
GGGTCCGAACAAAAAACATCAACCCCGCCACACATACGCGCCTGCCCCGCTATGCCCGCGCCAAGACCGGCATCATCGAAGCGGTGCGCGGCTGCCATGTGTTCCCCGACACCGCGGCAATCGGCAAGGGCGAGAGCCCGCAATGGCTCTACACGGTGGTGTTCACCGGGCGCGAATTGTGGGGGGATGACGCCGACCCGCAGCTGAAAGTGTCGATCGAGGCGTTCGAACCCTATCTCGATCCGGCATGACCGACGCCCGCGAACTCGCCAATCAACTCCCGGGCATACCAAGGGACCGGGAGGGTCCGGTATTCAACGCGCCCTGGGAGGCGCAGGCCTTCGCGCTGGCGCTGGCGCTCCATCGGCGCGGGCTGTTCAGCTGGGCGGAGTGGACGGCCGCGCTCGCCGCGGAGATCAGGCGCGCCCAGGCAGCGGGCGATGCCGACACCGGCGAGAGCTATTATCGGCATTGGCTCGCGGCGCTCGAACGGATCCTCGTCGAAAAAGGGGCGAGTGACCTCGCCACTCTCGCGCGCTACCGCGCGGCCTGGGAACATGCCGCGCAGCGCACGCCGCATGGTTCGCCGATCGCTCTGATGGCCGAGGACTTTCCGCCTTAGCCGCAGCTCGGCCGTCGGCCTCTGCGCCGCCGGGCTTTGCCGGCCAATCGAACATCTTTGACCCGGCCCGAGGCGGGATCGCGGAAGAAGCGATTTAGCGGGTGCAGGCGTAGCTCAGACAATCGCGCGGTTCGGGGCCGAGATTAGGATTGACGAGCCAACGGCGCAGAAGGCCCTCGTAGGCGAGGCCAGCCTTTTCCATAACCCGCGCCGAGGCGCGATTATCTTTGTCGCACACCGCGCCGATGCGCCAAAGCTCAGCCTGCCGCATCGCCCAGCCCACAACCTCGCCGAGCGCCTCGCTCATCAGCCCGCGACCCCAATAGGCGCGGGAGAGCACATAGCCGCAATCGAGCCGGTGCCCGGCCGGCCGGCGCAGCCCAAAGGCGCCGAGCCCCCGGCCATTGCCGCGGTCGACCAGCATGTAGGTGCGCTCGCTCGCCGCCGGTGCTGCAAGACAGCGCTCGATAAAGGCCTCGGTATCGGCGAGGCTCTGATGCGGCCGCCAGGTCAAGTAGCGCACCACCTCCGGGTCGCGGGCATAGCCGGAAAAGATCGCGGCCGCGTCATCGTGTTCGATCGGCCGCAGGACGAGGCGTGGCGTTTCGAACCTCGAGGGAAGCATCGCACGCTCCATCGCTGCTCCGAGGGCGCTGTTTACCGGCATGTCGCTGCTCGCCGTCGCGATCGGAGAAAAGCCGTGCAGCTCATGAAAATTCGCGTCGCTGTCGCAGCATCGTATCATGATCGCTCGAGCGGCAGAGGGTCCCGGCCATAAGCGGTTCCGTGCGCCGCCGCCATTGCCACCGCACGAGGCGAAAGAGGGCGCATGCCGAGGACCGACCGTTTCGAGCTTCCGGTGACCGCCGCCTCTGAGGCGGCGATCGGCGATTACGTTGCGGCAGTCGATTTGCTGCTGTCGGCCAATCCCGGGGCCGACTCGCTGCTCGACCGGGCTGTCGCCGCCGACCCGGATTTTGCTTTGGCCCATATTGCGCGGGCGCGTCTGTTGCAACTGCAGGCGCGGATGTCCGAGGCGCGGGCCGCGGTCGAACGCGCCCAATCGCTTGCGCGGCGGCTTTCCCCGCGCGAGCGCGGGCATGTTGCGGCGATCGCATTGGGGGTGAGGGGCGATGCTGCAGGCGCCCTCGCCGCGGTGCGCGAGCACGCCGCCGCCTATCCGCGCGATGCGCTGCCCTTATCGCAGGCGCTCGGCGTGTTCGGTTTGTTGGGGTTCAGCGGCCGCCGCGACCATCACGAGGCGCAATTGGCGCTGCTCGAACAATTGGCGCCGCATTGGCCCGAAGATTGGTGGTTTTTGGGCTTTCTCGGCTGGGCGCAAATCGAGACAGGAGCGGTCGCCGCCGGAACGCGGCGGGTCGAGCGCTCGCTCGAGCTCAGCCCGCGCAATGCGCATGGCGCGCATCAGCGCGCGCACGGTTTTTTCGAAACCGGAGACGCCGCGGGTGGCGCAGCCTTTGTTGCGGCGTGGTTGCCCGGCTATCCGCGCGCCGGCCAACTCCATTGCCATTTGTCCTGGCATCTGGCGCTGTTCGAACTGGCGCGCGGCAACAGCGAAAGAGCGCTTGCCGTATTCCAAGACGCGATCCGTCCGACGGTCGCATTGTCGGCGCCGATGCTGAGCCTCGCCGATTCGGCCTCGTTTCTGTGGCGTTGGCAAATCTACGACATCGGAACCGATGTGGGTGACGAATGGCAGGAAGTGCTGCGGCATGCCCGCCGCCATTTCGCCAAGCCCAGCCTCGCCTTTGCCGACATCCATGCCGGCTTTGCCGAGGCGGCCGTGGGCGACGATGAGGCGCTGCAACGCCGCGTCGAGGGTTTGCAGGCGCTCGCCCAGAGTGGGCGATTGCCGTCCGACGGGGTCGCGCCGGCGTTATGTGCGGCGGCCGGTGCTTTTGCGCGTGGCGAATTTGATGCCGCTGCGGACGGCCTGCGGGCGATACGGGCCGATTGGCCCCGAATCGGCGGCAGCCACGCGCAGCGCGAGGTGCTCGAAGACACTCAGATTGTCGCTCTGCTGCGCGCGGGACGGGTCGCCGAGGCGACGACGCTGCTGCGCGCCCGGCTCGGCCGGCGGCCCGCGCAGCGCGACGAGGAATGGTTGCGGCGCGGCACGGCGTCGTGAGACGCGGCCGGGAAATCGCGCGCTGACCGATCGGGCGGGGTCGACAAATCCCGATTCGCGGCCCGCGCAAAGTGATGCCGGCGTTTCTGTGACCGGCATCACACGCTGACGCCGATTAGGCGCTTATCTCGCTATCCGCGGGATTGCGCCAGACCCGGTCGACCGACCGGCCGCAGCAGCACAAACCGCCGCCCGGCGCCCGGCGCCCGCTCGAAGGAGAGACCATGCCGCAAATAGCCGTGATCAACGAATCAACCGCGATTGCGGACGCCGACGTGCAAAACCTGCTGCCCGCTTTCGAGCAGCAATGGAACCAGGACCTATTGCCGGTCTGGGGTTTGGGCGCGGCCACATTCACTTTTGTGCCACAGGGCCAGGCTCCCGCCTCTGGAACGTGGTGGGTGGTATTTCTCGATGATAGCGACCAGGCCGGTGCGCTGGCCTATCATGACCTCACCAATGAAGGCCTGCCGATTTCCAAGGTTTTCGTCAAAACCATCCTGGCCGACAACGCCGCGGTCAGCGTCGGCGCGACCCACGAAATCTGCGAAATGGCGGTCGATCCGTGGCTGAACAGCGCTTATCAGGATACACAAGGCACGTTTTGGGCGGGGGAGATCTGTGACCCGGTCGAGGACGACCAGTACGCCTATACGATCGGCAATGTGCTGGTGACCGATTTCGTGACGCCCAACTGGTTCGGCCACCAGCATGCCCAGGGCCCGATCGATTTCAAAGGTCATGCGACGACGCCGTTCGAGGTCTTGACCGGCGGGTACGCCCAGAAATTCGATCCCGAACAAGGCTGGCAACAGGTCACCGGATCGATGGCGATGCGGCACAGCCGGCGCGCGGTCCATGCCCCCGACGGGTCGCGACGCGAACGCCGCATTCGCCACTGGTCGAAATGGGAGCGCAGCTATACGCCGCGCACGCGTCACCTTCGCCGGCCGCACGACATGGACTTCCAGGTCCGGGTCTGAGGCGCGCAGCACCGGGCGGCGAACGGCCTGTGCGGCCGAAGGCCCCGCCCGCCGGATCGGGGCGGGGTACGAAGAAGGCCCGCCGGTCTATTCCCAGGCGATGCGGGGCGCTGTGCCGAGCCGTGCCGGCCCCAGATACATCTTTCCGTTTTGAATGGTGAACGGGGCGGTGAGCTGAGGCTTGCCGTCCGGCCCGGGCCTTGACAGCGCGCCGAGTGCGATCTTGACGAGCGAACCTTGCTCGGGGATCAGCCAGTCGGCCGCGACCAGCGCATCGATAATCTTGTCAAAGCCCTCGATACCGCTTGAAAACGCGGCAACCGGTTGGAGCTGGCGGTCGAGGGCGAGCGTGCCGTTGGCGCTGATGCCAAGCCCGCCCCATTCGACGCGCAGATTTTCAACCTCAATCGTCCCGCCCGCATCGCGCCAGGCGGCGGCCGATTGTTCCAGCTGTCCGGGCGGGAATGGCCCCTTGACCGTGACACCCAACGCCAATTCGTCGATCACCTTGGCAAAATTCACCGGCGGGGCCTCGATGCCGATGTCGTGCGCATCAAGGGCGACGGCGAAATCGGGATCGGTGTCTTTGGCGGCCGGCTGTGCCGGCAAGATGACCCAGGCGTCGGCCGACCGGATCGGGACCGCGGCCGCGGCCTCGGCGGCGATATCGCGCGCACCGATCCACAACCGCGACCCGCCGCCGGCGTCAGGCGCGAGCACGCCTTGCGCCGACCCGACGCTGAGCTTTAGTGCGGGTCGTCCGCCCGCCGCGGCGAGAGCGGCGGTAAAGCCCTGCGGGGCGCGGAGCCGCCAAACATCAAAATTCCACGGCCTGGCGATGGCCGTCAGCTGGGCCGCGCGCAACCTCGGCGGCGGGCTCCAGGCGTCGTTGCGCAACGCTGCGTCGGCGAGTTCGATGCGGAACGCGAAGGGAAACCCGGCTACGCGCACGCTCTGCCAGGAGGCCCTGATCTTATGCGCCTCAGCCGATCCCCGCCACGCGTCGAGCCCGGCGACAATCCGTCCCGCGACAATATGCCAGTACACCGCGTAGGCGCCGAACAGCCCCAGCAGCACGAGGATGGCAATAAGACCATAACGCCAACGGCCCCGCATGGAGCGCACATATAGCGGCCGCCTCCGCCGGAGGCCAGTCCGGCAGCGGCCCGCGCTGGTAGGTCACACCCGCAGCACTTCCGCTCCCGCGGCCGCTTCGAGTTCGCAGGCGCTCACCGTCATCGCCAGCATGCTGTAATAGCCGATCGCCGTCGTCAGCTGGATCAGCCCGTCGTCGCCAAGCCGCGCTTGCAGCCTTTTGAAGCTGTCGTTGTCGACGCGGTGGCGGCGCAGCAATTGGCGCGTGAATTCGACGATCTCGGCATCCTCGGGCGCAAGACCACGCGAATGGTTCTCGCGAATTGCGGTGATCGCCTCTTCCGGCACTCCGAGCCTTCGCGCACCGCCGGTTTGCGCTCCCCAGACATAGACCGCCTCGAATTCACGCGCCACGGTCATCGCCGCCAGCACCCGCACACGCATGTCGAGCGTTCCTTCGAACCGGACATAGGCGCCGAGATGGGCAACCCGGCCGGCAAGCTCGGGCGAATGCAGAAACATCGTGAACGGACCCTGGACCGCGCCACGACTGGCGACGATGCTGTCAAACACCGCCTGGTCCTTGGCCGCGATCTGATCCTTGCGGGTAATCGGGGACAACCGTGCCATCGATCGCTCCTCCCATGTTGAGCCTGATCCCAGCCGCGCATGCGGCAAATGAGCAGGCGCGGGCTGGTTATAAGATGAATTTCGACAGATCGGCGTTTTGCGCGAGCGCGCCCACCTGGTCGCGCACATAAGCACGATCGATGCGCACCACAGTCCCGGCCGGGCGGTCGGAGGCGACAAAGCTGATCTCTTCGAGCAAGCGCTCGAGAATTGTATGCAGGCGCCGCGCGCCGATGTTTTCGACCGCGGTGTTGATCTCTTCGGCGAGCAAGGCCAGTTCGTCGATCGCCTCCTCGTCGAATTCGAGGCTGATCCCCTCGGTGGCAAGCAAGGCCTTGTATTGCTTGATAAGGCTTGCCTCGGGCTCGACCAGGATGCGGCGAAAGTCGGCGCGGTCGAGCGCCTTCAGCTCGACCCGAATGGGCAGCCGGCCCTGCAATTCCGGCAGCAGATCGGAGGGTTTGGCCTGATGAAAGGCGCCCGAGGCGACGAACAGCACATGGTCGGTCTTGACCGGGCCATGCTTGGTGGCCACGGTGGTGCCCTCGATCAGCGGCAGCAGATCGCGCTGCACCCCCTCGCGGCTGACATCGGGGCCGCCATACCCGGCGGCGCGCTCGCCGCGGCCGCAGATCTTGTCAATCTCGTCGATAAAAACGATGCCGTTCTGCTCGGCGGCGGCGATCGCCTCGCGCACGACCTTTTCCTGGTCGAGAAGCTTGTCGCTTTCCTCGGCCATCAGCACGCGATGGCTTTCGGCAACAGTCATCCGTTTGGGTTTCGTGCGGGTGCCAAACGCCTTGCCGAAAATATCGCCGAGATTGAGCATGCCCATCTGGGCGCCGGGCAGGCCGGGAATTTCAAATGTCGGCAGGTTGGCGATGGCGCTTTCCTGTACGGCAATTTCGATCTCGCGGTCGTCGAGTACGCCCTCGCGCAATTGCTTGCGGAATTTCTGCCGCGTATCCGGGCTGGCGCTCGACCCGACGAGCGCGTCCAGCACCCGTTCCTCGGCGGCGATCTCGGCCTTGGTCTCGACCTCTTTGCGCAGCCGCTCGCGGGTCATCGCGATCGCGACCTCGACCAGATCGCGCATGATCTGTTCGACATCGCGGCCGACATAACCGACCTCGGTGAACTTGGTCGCCTCGACCTTGACAAACGGCGCCTGCGCCAGCCGCGCCAGCCGCCGCGCGATCTCGGTTTTGCCGCAGCCGGTCGGCCCGATCATCAAAATGTTTTTGGGCAACACCTCTTCGCGCAATTCGGGTGCGAGCTGCTGGCGGCGCCAGCGATTGCGCAGCGCGATCGCGACCGCGCGCTTGGCGTCGTGCTGTCCGACAATAAAGCGGTCGAGTTCCGAGACGATTTCGCGCGGGCTGAAGGCGGGCATCGGCGATCAATATTCCAGCTTTTCGAGGGAGATTTTGTCGTTGGTGTAGATGCAGATGGCGGCGGCGATCGCCATCGCCCGCTCGGCAATGGCGGCGGCGTCGAGCTCGTCGACCGCGATCAGCGCGCGGGCCGCGGCGAGCGCATAACCGCCGCCGGAACCGATGCCGATCAGCCCGTCTTCGGGCTCGAGCACGTCGCCGTTTCCGGACAGGATCAGCGAGACATTGCGGTCGGCAACCGCCATCATCGCTTCCAAGCGGCGCAGATAGCGATCGGTGCGCCAGTCCTTGGCCAGTTCGACGCAGGCCCGCGGCAATTGCCCGGCGAATTGTTCGAGCTTGCCCTCGAGCCGCTCGAACAAGGTGATCGCGTCGGCGGTGGTGCCGGCAAAGCCGGCGATCACCGCGCCGCCAGCAAGCCGGCGCAATTTGCGGGCATTGGATTTGACGATCGTCTGACCCATCGTGACCTGGCCGTCACCGGCCACGACCACCTGTCGGCCCTTGCGTACACAAAGGATCGTCGTACCGTGCCAAGCTTGCGTGTCGGGATATCCCATGGGTCGGCTCGGAGGGACCGTGGTGACGCGGGTTCGAATGACATTTGGGCTTAGGGCAACCCCGGTCAAGCACAACCGGCCCGATCCGATCGCTCAACACCCGCCGGGCGATCGGGGATGGCGGCGATCGGCGGAACGGTGCTCGGGGCGAAATCCGTCGCCGGCAAAAAACCACCCTTCACGTCGGATCGAGCGTAAGCTGCGCCCGCCGCGCCGGGGATCGCTGGCGGCCGGCTTGCCGCGCCGGGAACGGTGGCAAGTGTGGCGGAAAATCGCTAAATGAGAGGCGATCGCGGTTCCGGTTCTCAGGAGGGAGATGCGCGTGCGGGTGGCGACGGTGGAACGTAACACCAAAGAGACGCAGATCACCGGCCGCGTCAATCTCGACGGCGCCGGCCTCGCCGATATTGCGACCGGGATCGGATTTCTCGACCACATGCTCGAACAGCTCGCCAAGCACAGTCTTATCGACCTGACGCTGCGCGCGGCGGGCGATCTGCACATCGATTTTCATCACACCACCGAAGACACCGGCTATGTGATCGGCGAGGCGGTGTCGAAAGCGCTTGGCGATCGCGCCGGCATCGCGCGCTATGGCCACGCGATGATCCCGATGGATGAAACCCTGACCCGCGTCAGTCTCGACGCGTCGAACCGGCCCTATTTGGTATGGAAGGTCGCGTTCAGCCGGCCCAAACTGGGCGAGATGGACACCGAGCTGTTCAAGGAATGGTTCCAGGCATTTTCCCAGTCGGCCGGGATCACGCTGCACGTCGAAAACCTGTACGGCGAGAACAATCACCACATCGCTGAATCATGCTTCAAGGGATTGGCGCGCGCCTTGCGCCAGGCGGTCGACATCGACCCGCGCCGCGGCGGCGCGGTGCCGTCGACCAAGGGGGTCCTTGGCGGTAGCCTGTGATGCTGGTCGCGATCGTCGATTACGGTTCGGGCAATTTGCGCTCGGCGGCAAAGGCGTTTGAGCGGGCAGCCGCAGAGCATGAAATTGCCGCCCAGGTCCGCGTCACCAGCGAACCCGAAATTGTCGCCAGCGCCGATCGGGTGGTTCTGCCCGGGGTCGGCGCTTTTGCCGATTGCCGGCGCGGTCTGGCCTCGGTGCCCGGCCTCGAAGAGGCGCTAAGCGAGGCGGTGACGGCGCGCGGCCGACCGTTTTTGGGCATCTGTGTCGGCATGCAGCTGCTGGCCGAGCGCGGCCGCGAATTCGAAACCACCGACGGGCTCGGCTGGATCGGCGGCGATGTGGTCGCCATCGCGCCCGGCGCCGAGCGGCTCAAGATACCGCATATGGGATGGAACGAACTGATCTTGCGTCGTCGGCATCCTTTATTGGCGGGGATTGACCCGGGCGCTCATGTCTATTTTGTGCACAGCTATCATTTTCGCCCAAGTCGCGATGACGATCTGATCGCGGTGACCGATTACGGGGGGCCGGTCACGGCGATGATCGGGCGCGATAACCTCGCCGGCACGCAATTCCATCCGGAAAAGAGCCAGGCGGCAGGCCTGCAACTGATTGCCAATTTTTTGCGGTGGCGGCCATGAGCGACGGCTCCTCGCCACAACCGCGGTTGTCGGTCGAGCGGTTGACGCAGTATTCCGGCACCGATCTCGACGATTTGTGCGAGGCGACCGAGAGCGCGATTGTCGAAGGGGGCGGGTTCGGCTGGCTGAAGCCGCCGCCGCGGCAGGTCCTCGAGAATTATTGGAAAGGGGTGCTGCT
>JAJPIH010000226.1 GCA_021324875.1 Alphaproteobacteria bacterium | reverse complement strand
GCGCACGCTGATGCTGGTCGGCGCCAAAGACGGCGAACGTGCGACAATCGCCGAGATTGCCGACACCTTTTCCGGTTCCAGGGCGCATTTGATGAAGGTGGTCAACAAGCTCGCCCGGCTCGGCTATCTCGAAAGCCTGCGCGGCAAAGGCGGCGGGTTGCGGCTCAAGCGACCGACGGCGGCGATCGGCGTGGGCGAGGTTGTGCGCCATTTCGAAGACGAGCTGGCGGTGATGGGCTGTTTTGTCGATGGCGGTTTTTGCCGGCTCGACGGCTGTTGCGTGCTGAAGCGAGCCTTGGGCGAGGCGACCGCGGCGTTTCTCGATGCTCTCGATCGCTATACCCTTGCCGATTTGTTGGCGCCGGGCGCGGCGCTGAAGGCGCGGCTCGGGCTCGCGGCCAAGCCCGCCGCGCGCGCCGCGATCCGGTGAGCGCCGCCGCCTATGCCAACATCGCCTCGACCGGCGGTGCCGCCGCCGCGGCGCGACCGGCGATATAGCCCTGGCATACGGCGCGGGCCAAGCCGTGCTGGCTGAAGCCGCCGGCCGACTCGCCGCCGCAATAAAGCCCGGGAATGACCCGGCCGTAGAGATCGACCACCTGGCATTGCGCGTTGATCCGCAGCCCGGCGCGGGTGTCGTGCACCACCGGCGTGGCCCAGGCGGCGTAAAACGGCGGTGTGGCGATCTTGTAGCGCGGCGCCGGCTTGCCGAAATCCTCGTCGACGCCGGTCTCGACAAATGAATTGTAGCGCGCCACCGTCGCTTCCAGATTGTGCGGCGGCATCGCGACGCGCTGGTATTTCATGACAATCTTTTCGGCGAGATCGGCAAGCCGGTTGGCGCTGAAGAAAAAACCGGCGGCGATATCGACCTGCGGCGGGGTCGGCCGCCAGCCCTCGCGCGCAACCGCATCCTGGTCAAAAATCGCCCAGATCGGGCCGCCGCCATTGTGGCCGTCATCGATGCCGGCAAGCGCGGCATTGAGGAAGTTGTTGGGATTGTATTTGACGTTTTTGATATTGCGCCAGCTGCCCTGGATGTAAGGGTCGATCGAATTGTAGTTGTTGGCCGGATATTGGCCGCCGGTCTCGTCGTAAAAGCGCCGGCCGAGCATGTTGACCAATATGACATCCTGCCAATCGGCCACTCTGAGCCCGGTAGCGCGGGCGCGGGCAAAGACCCGGCTGCCCGGCATCCATTGCAGGTTCCGGTAATTGTATTGGCAGCCGATGAGGCCGGCCTTGGTGACATTGGCGCCAAACTCTCCGGTCTGGTTGTAGAGGCCCCACAGCGCCGCGCCGATCGCCATGGCCGCCAATTCGCCGCTGGCGTCCTGGTCTGACCACGGCATGCCGGCCAGACCGCAATATTCTTCAGTCAGCCGCGGATCGAACATGCGCCGGAACTCGATATTGCCGGTTGACCCGCCGGTAGCGATGATCACCCCCTTACGCGCGCGGATGTTCAACGGCGCGCCCTTGTGGTCGACGGCGATGCCGAGCACCGGCCCGGCGTTCGGCATCTGTCGATAGATCCGGGTCATGCGGTGTTCGAGCAGGATTTCGACCTCGGCCTTGCGCGCCGCCGCTTCGAGCGGGCGCATCAGGCCGTTGCCCGACGAGCGGGTCTTGCGCACCGCCGGGTCGGCCGGCGCCCCGGTCTGCACCATCGGCCAGTCCATGACCGCGCAATGCATTTCGCGCGGCACCGAATTGCCGACCGAATTGCCGCCGAGCTCGTCCGGCGCCTTGTCGACAAACACGACGCCGTGCGCGAGGAGCCATTCGAAAGCCGCCGCACTGTTGTCGGCGAAGGCGCGAATGATCTCGCGATCATTGTAGCGGCAATCGGGAAAGCCGTTGGCGCCGACCACCGACCAATCGGTCAAATCGCGGAACAGCAGATCGGGGCTGTCTTCGATGCCGTATTTCTTTTGCACGCTGGTGCCGCCGCCGAGCGGGACATTGCCGCCGCTGGTAATTGCGTGCCCGCCGATATCGGCCTCGGCCTCGACGAGGATGACCGAAGCGCCGGCTTCGCGCGCGACAATCGCCGCCGGCAGCCCGGTCGCCCCGGAGCCGATCACGACGATATCGGCTTCGCGGTGCCATTGCGAGGGAAGTTGCGGCGCGCTCCCGCCGCCGCCAAAAGCGCCCTCGCTCCCCGTTCCGGCGTCGTCGTGCCGCCCCGCTGCCATTCCCACCCTCACTGCGGTAAACCCGTTTCGCCGCCCGCATGCTATGGCGAGGCGATCAAGCCGCTCAAGCGCGTTACCCGGGGTTGTGCGATGCGTGCCGCGAAACCGCCCTATGCAAGAATGGCGGCGCCGCTTGCCGGCCCGCTAATGCAGCCGGTCGAGGGCGAGGTTGAGTTCGAGCACATTGACCCGCGCCTCGCCGAGCACGCCAAGAACCGGGCCGCGGATATGGTCTTCGACCAGCTGGCGCAGCCTTGCGGGCGGGAGATGGCGGGCCTCGGCGACACGCGGCACCTGGAACAGGGCGGCGGCCGGGGTGATATCGGGGTCGAGCCCGCTGGCCGAGGTCGTCACCAGATCGACCGGCACCGGAGTTCCCGGATTTTGCTTGGCCAGCTTGGCCGCCTCGGTCTTGACCCGGTCGATCAGCGCCTGGTTGGTCGGGCCGAGATTGGAGCCGCCCGAATTGTCGGCGGCATAGGGGACCGGGATGGTCTTGCTCGGATCCTTCGGGTCGGGTTCGGTCGTCGCCGAGGGCCGTGCATGAAAATATCGGTCTGAGGCAAAATATTGGCCGATCAGGCGGGATCCGATCACCTTGCCGTTCCTTTCGATCAAACTGCCATTGGCCTGGCCGGGAAAAACCAGTTGCGCGATCCCTGTCATGGCCAGCGGATAGACAAGCCCGGTAATCACGGTCATGACGACAATCATCAGGATGGCGGGTCGGATTTGCCTGATCATCGCGCAGCCCCCTCACGCCAGGCGAAGAGCGGTGACGGCCAGATCGATCAGCTTGATGCCGATGAACGGCACGATCAGCCCGCCGACGCCGTAAATCAACAGGTTGCGGCGCAGCATTGCCGCCGCCCCGATCGGACGGAATTTGACGCCGCGCAGTGCCAGCGGGATCAGCGCGATGATGATCAGCGCATTGAAAACGATCGCCGACAGGATCGCACTTTCAGGGCTGTGCAACCGCATGACATTGAGCACGTCCAGCTGCGGATAAAACGCCGTAAACATGGCCGGGATGATCGCGAAATACTTGGCGACGTCGTTGGCGATCGAAAACGTGGTCAAGGCACCGCGGGTGATCAGCAGCTGTTTCCCGATCTCGACAATCTCGATCAATTTGGTCGGATCGCTGTCGAGATCGACCATATTGCCGGCCTCGCGCGCCGCCATCGTGCCGGTGTTCATCGC
>JAJPIH010000136.1 GCA_021324875.1 Alphaproteobacteria bacterium | reverse complement strand
GGCAGATGATCTTTTCGCAGCCGGGCGGACAGAAAAAGCCGGGCGAGGGCGGCGGACCGGGCGGTGCTGGCGGCACCCCGGGCGCTATCGGCGGCGGCGCCGGAGGCGGCGGCGGGTCCCTGGGCGGCGGCAAATGACGCGGAGCGCAGCAGGAGAAGCGCGATGACACGCGACGACGAGTTTCCGGTGTGGCTGACCCCCGAAGGCGAACCGGTGTCCTGCGTCGAGAAGATCAAGGTGCTGAACGAGAACCTCTGCGAATTGCGCGATCTGGCGCAGGAGGCGCTCGAAGACGCGGTGTTGATGGGCGCCGACGAACGTCAGGTGCGCGAGGTCCTGGCCGGCCTGATCGCCGGGTTGGTCAACCCGTACAAGAAGTAGATCCCCGAACGACAGCCCCGACCGCCGCCGGACACCGCCGGACCGCGCGCGACCGGCCGGTCATCTTGTTCGGCCCTAGCCGTCAAGCCCCTTGGGCTTGGTGACCTGAAAGCTCTGGCGGGCCGCCATGCGCGCCATCCACGCCTGCAACCGCGGATGTTCGGCAAACAGCGCCTGGCCCTCGGGGATTTTCGCAAAAACGTAGAACAGCGGCACGGCGATCAAATCGGCCAGGGTGATAAAATCGGCGGCCAGAAAACGCTGCTCGCCCATCAGCCGCTCGATCTCGGCGAGGCACAGGCCGGCGCGCGGCAGGGCGGCGGCGATCGCCGCCTCGTCGGGTTCGCGGCCCAACAGCCGCGGCGCCAATAGACGGTTGAACAGGATCGTGGCGCCCATGCTCGGCGCGGCATAGGCATCGACGATGCCGATGATCTGGTTCATGCGCGACCATTGATGGACATCTTCGGGTTGCAGCGGCGCCCCGGCAAAGCGCTCGTCGACATAGCGGATGATCGCCTGGGTCTCGTAGAGCACAAACCCGTCATGTTCAAAGGCGGGAACCCTGGCAAAGGGGTGGCGCGAGAGGTGCGGTTCTTCGCGTTCCTGGCCAAAGGGCACATCGACGAGTTCGTGGGTCACCCCCTTTTCCGCCAGGGCGAGGCGCGCACTCCACACATAAGTGCTGGCGGGGGGGCCGTATACGATCGGATGGGCCATGACCTCCTCCGTTCTGACCTTGATTTCGACGCGACACCGGCAGCCAGCGCCCTCCGCTCGGGCTCGGCTCGCGTTCGTCGATGGCGGGCAAGTTTACTCCGGCTTGCCGCGCGGCGGCGAGCCTGGCTTCCTCTTACCGCAAACCGCCGGATACACCAGATAACCAAGAAACCGACCGCGAGCCTGCCGATGGCGCCGACGTTTTTCTCACCCTATTCACACGAATTCGTGCGGGTCGCGGCTTGCGTGCCGCAGGGTGCGGTCGCCGATCCGGCGCGAAATCGCGCCGCGGTCGAAGAGTTGCTGGCCGCCGGTGACCGGGCGGGTGCCGCATTGATGCTGTTTCCCGAGCTCGGTCTTTCGGCTTATGCGATCGATGACCTGTTGTTTCAAGACGCGCTTCTCGACGAGGTCGAAAACCAGATCGCCCTTCTGGTCGAAAAGAGCCGCGCCCTCTTCCCGGTGATTGTCGTAGGCGCGCCGCTGCGCGTGCGCGACCATCTTTACAATTGTGCGATTGTCCTCTACCGCGGCCGCTTGCTGGGCGTCGTCCCCAAGACATTTCTGCCGAATTACCGGGAATTCTATGAACGACGGCACTTCATGTCGGGTGACGGCGCCGCCGGTTGGACGATCACGCTCGCCGGTCAGCAGGCGCCGTTTGGCATCGATCTGCTGTTTGCCGCCCGCGGCGCGGCGGCGTTCACCTTTCATGTCGAGATTTGCGAGGATTTGTGGGTGCCGCAGCCGCCAAGCAGCCGGGGTGCGCTTGCCGGCGCCGAGATTCTGCTGAATTTGTCGGCCAGCAACATCACGATCGGCAAGGCCCAGATGCGCCGGTTGCTGTGCGCCTCGCAATCGGCGCGCGCCGTGGCGGCCTACGCCTATTCCGCGGCCGGCGCCGGCGAATCGACGACCGATCTCGCCTGGGACGGGCAGGCCGGCATTTTCGAGCTCGGCGACGGGCTGGCCGAGACCGAGCGCTTTTCCGCCAACCCCGAGATGGCGATCGCCGATATCGATATCGGCCGCATCCGCCAGGAGCGGATGCGCATGAACACCTTTGGCGATAGCGCCCGCGCCGCGGCCGCGGCCGGCGCGGCGTTTCGGACGGTCACCTTCGACTTCGCCCCGCCATCGGCGCCGCTGCCGCTGCGCCGCAACGTCGAGCGCTTTCCCTATGTCCCGGCCGATCCCGCGATGCTGCAAGACAATTGCTACGAGGCCTACAACATTCAGGTGCAAGGGCTGGCGCAAAGGCTGCGCGCAACCGGGCTCAAAAAGCTGGTGATCGGGGTTTCCGGCGGGCTCGATTCGACCCAGGCGCTGATCGTGTCGGCGCGAGCGATGGACCGGCTCTCGCTGCCGCGGGCCAATGTCCTCGCCTACACGCTGCCCGGATTTGC
>JAJPIH010000125.1 GCA_021324875.1 Alphaproteobacteria bacterium | reverse complement strand
CCATAGGCGGCAAGTCCGGTCAGCTTGCCTTCGTGGCGGTTGATCTTCCAGCCCAAGGCCTCGGTGAACGAGCCATAGGCCAGCCCGAGACTGCCGCTATCGTCGCCGCGGCACAGCCAGCGATCGTCCCCGTACAGATTGACGAGCTCGCCGTTACGAAACAGGTAATGGCTGTAATAGACCTGATCGCCGACACCGTCGGCGGTGTACAACAGCGCGTTGTCCCAGTCGGTGAAAAACAGGCTGGGCAGCGCATGCGTCATATGGTGGTTTGAAAAGAACACCTCGACGTCCGGGCGCAGGCCGAGATCGGCGGCGAACGCCGCGGTGTTGAACACTTGCGCCGCGCTCAGCCCCGCCTGCTTGCGCAGCACCAGGCTCAGTTCATGAAATTTGACCTGCCCGGCGCGGCGTCGCCACGCTTCGCGCAGCCGTTCATGCGGCCAGCGATGGGTAAAATAGTGGCGCGGAAACAGGCAACGCGTCAGCACCAGAACATCGACATCGCGCCGCTCGACGCCCGCCACGCGCAACACCTCGGCCAATGCCCGGTCGGGAAAGCCCCCCGAACATTTGATCCGGTTGAGCCGCTCCTCGGCGATCGCGGCGACCAGACGGTAGTCGTCAAACAGCGCCGCCGACGAATCGTGCGGTCCGCTATGCAGGCTGAGGATCAGCATCGTGCCGGTTGCGAACGGGAGCGGATGGCGGGTCGGCGATCATCGCCGCGAATTGCCGGGCGAAGGCGTCGGGACCGCAACGCCGGATGACAGCGGCGCGGATCGCAGCGCGGTCATAGAGCCGCGCCTCACGGCGCATGGCAACCAGCGCATCGCGCAGCAGGCAAGCGTCATTGCCGGCCACAAGCCGGCCATTCGACGCATCGATCATATGATCGGGCCCGCCGCTGCGGGTGCTGACCACCGGCAAGCCGCACGCCAAGGCCTCGATCACCGCGACCCCGAACGTCTCGCGATGGCTGGCGAGAACAAAGGCGTCGGCCCGCTCCATTTCGGCGCGCACCCCGGCGGCCGGCAAGGCGCCGGCGAATTCGACCTGGCGGGCGACGCCGCGGCGGACGGCGAGCGCTTCGAGATCGCGCCGCAGCGGTCCATCGCCGACCAGCCGCAGGCGCGTCCGGGGGTCGCCGCCAAACGCCGCGGCGAAGGCTTCGAGCAGCAGCGCGTGGCCCTTTTCCGGAGACAGCCGGGCGACGCACAAGAATACAAAGCCCGCCCGCTCCGCCGCCGGCGGCGGCGCCGGGCATGTGGCGAGAAACGCCTCGCCGAGGACATTCGGCAGGTAATGCCATGCCGAACCCGGATATGCCCGCTCCAGCAATCCGGCAAGATGGGGGCTGACCGCGAGGCATTTGCCGGCCCGCGCAATCACCCGCCGGATCAAGTGGCGCTCCCACCATCGCCCCGTCGCCGGCCCCGAACTGTGTTCGGTCACGACATAGGGGATGCCATAGCGGCGAAAGAGCGCCAAGGCCACAACCCCGGCATTCATACAGGAATGGGCATGGACCAGATCGGGGCGACCGTTCCCGTCGATATAGGCGGCGGCCAATTTGAGGCCGCAAGCCGCCCAGGCGAGCGGGTTGCGATAGGGCAGGCGCGGCAGTGCCGTGAAGGCGCTGCGGCGATAGACCGGCACCCCGTCATGCGCAACGACGATCTCGGCCCCGGCCGCGGGCGCCCGGCCGGCGCGCCGGTCGCGCCAGGTGTAAATCGCCGGCGCGGCGATCGCGACCCGGTGGCCGGCCGCCGCCAGCGCCAATGCCTGGTCGCGAAAATAGCCGCCGCCGGGACCACGCCCGCTTGTGTACCAGGACGGGACGACCAGGATATGCGTCGTCAACCTCCCGCCGTTTGCGCTTGTTCGGCGCGGTATTCGGCAAAGACACGGCTGGCCAGCAGCATCGCCTCGCGGATGATCGGCACCCCGACATAGCCCGAAAGGTGGAGCAGCGCCTCGGTCAACTCGTCTTCGCTCCAGCCCTGGCGCAGGGCCATGCGCAGATGCAGCCCGAGCTCGGGTTCGCGGCCGGTGGCGGCGTCGGAGATCACGCAGATCAACGCCCGGGTCTTGACGTCGAGCCCGGGGCGCGTCCACAGCGCGCCAAACACGGTTTCGGTTGCGACGTCGATAAATTTCTTCATGACCGGGTCGCTGTAGATCTCGCGCGCCGCCCGCTCGACCGCCGCCTCGCCCATCAGCCGGCGCCGCATCGCCGCGCCCTTTTGATAAAGTTCGCTTTCCGCCATCGACCCTTCCCCCGCCGCCACCTGGTGCGGTCGCGGTATCGCATGCCGGGCGGCGGCAAACAAGGGTCGGGCTTGACGATCCCGGCAAAACCGCGGCCAATGCCGGCGATGGACGATCTGGCAACTCTCGACGCGGCCGCGGCCCTGGTGCACCGCGTTGTTCCGCCGACCCCGGCTTATTGCTGGCCACTGCTGTCGCAGCGGATTGGCGCCGAGCTGTGGGTCAAGCATGAGAACCACACCCCGATCGGCGCTTTCAAATTGCGCGGCGGGCTCGTCTATCTCGACGAGCTCAAACGCCGCCAGCCGCAGCTCGCCGGAGTGGTCACCGCGACCCGCGGCAATCACGGCCAAAGCATCGCCTATGCCGCGGCCCGGCTCGGGCTGGCGGCGACGATCGCCGTTCCGCACGGCAACAGCGTCGAAAAGAACCGGGCGATGGCGGCCTTTGGCGGGCGCCTGGTCGAGCACGGTCACGACTTCCAGGCGGCTTACGAATATGCGCTGGCGCTGGCCGAGCGCGACAATCTGCATCTGGTGCGCACCTACGAGCCGCTATTGGTGCGCGGCGTCGCCAGCTACGGCCTCGAACTGTTCCGCGCCGTTCCTCATCTCGACCTCGTCTATGTGCCGATCGGCCAGGGCAGCGGCATTTCCGGGGTCATCACCGCCCGCGAAGCGCTGGGGTTGAAGACCGAGATCGTCGGCGTCGTCGCCGCCAACGCCCCGGCCTATGCGCTGTCCTTTGCCGCCGGGCGGGTGGTCTCGACCAATTCTTCCGACACGATCGCCGACGGGCTCGCGGTGCGGGTGCCCGATGCGGCCGCGGTCGATTTCATCGGGCCCTGGGCGGCGCGGATTGTGACCGTTTCCGAAGCCGAAATCCGCCGCGCGATGCGCATCATCTTTGCCGACACCCACAACCTCGCCGAGGGCGCGGGGGCGGCGGCGTTTGCGGCGGCATTGCAGGAACGCGACCGCCTGCGCGGCAAACGGGTGGCGGTGATCCAGAGCGGCGGCAATATCGACCGCGCCCTGTTTGCCGAAATCCTGGCCGAGCCCGACCCGGAATAGCCTTTTGCGATCCCGCCGCGGCCAACCCCGGCGGCTAGCCGGCGGCGTCTCTCGCAGTCGCTTCATTGCGGCGGCGGGCGGTGACCTCGATCTCGATCTTCATGCGCGGATCGACGATGCCGCAGACCAGCGCCGTCGCCGCCGGCCGGATCGCGGCGAAAGCCTCGCCGACCACCGGCGCCACCTGCGGCCAATCGCCCGGGTCGGGCAGGTAATAGCGAACCCGCACAATGTCGCCGAGCCTCGCACCGGCCTCGGCCAAGGCCGCTTCGATATTGGCCAATGCCTGGCGCGCTTGCGCCGCCGCATCGGCGGCGATCGTCATTCGCGCATAGTCAAAGCCGGTGGTGCCGGCGACAAAGACCCATTCGCCGTCGACCACGGCACGGCTGTAGCCGGCGGCCGCCTCGAAGGGCGAGCCCGACGAGATCAGCCGCCGCATCCCGCCTCACCCGCCCGGTGCGGTTGCCGCCAAGGGCTCACGCCGTGGCCGGTTGCTGCTTCTTGTCGAGAATGCGCTTGTGCAGGTTGCGCACGATCATCTCGGTCAGCCGGTCATTGAGCGCAAACAGCCGCTGGCCGATCGGATAGGGATCCTGCCGGGTGACCTCGACCGGGCCTTTGAGGATCTCGTCCGGCCCGACCCCGCGCTCGACAAAGCGTTCGACAAACCCGACCCAGTTCTCGACGATCTGGGCCTGTTCTTTGAGATAAGCCTTGCCGCACGGCTCGCCGTGGCCGGGCACAATCGTTTCGACATCGAGCGCCTCGATGCTTTTGAGCGCCGCCAGCCATTCCCACGGGTCGCATTCCTGCAGCCCGCTGCGGCATTTGTGAAAGACGTTGTCGCCGGTGAAAACCACCCCCTCCTCCGGCACCAGCACCGAGGTTTGCGGCGCGGTGTGGCCCGGCATATGGATGATGTGGAAGCTGTGATTGCCGACATTGAGGGTCAGCCGGTCGTCAAAGGTCAGGGTCGGGGCATTGACCGGCGGATAATCGGGATGGCCGACCAGCCACACGCTGTCGGGGTCGGTCTCTTTGAAGCGCTCGCGTTTCTCGTCGAGCGAGCCGAACGCCCACAAATAACGCTCAAAGCATTCCTGCAATTTGACCTGGCCGACGATCTGAGTGCCGCCGGTAAAATAAGCGTTTCCGGAAATATGGTCGCCATGCGGCTCGGTATTGATCAAATAGCGGATCGGGGCCTTGTCT
>JAJPIH010000334.1 GCA_021324875.1 Alphaproteobacteria bacterium | reverse complement strand
TCGGTCTCGGCCTGGCCTGCTCGTTTGCGATCCTGAACGCGATGTGGCTCGAACTCGATCGCAGCCCCGCCGATGACGAAGAACCGCCGGCGACATCCGCCTAGGTCGAGCGCCAGCCCGGTCGGGCCGGGGGCCTTGGACCGGGGATCGACCGATCAGCACCGGGCGTTTGCGATCGCTCCGCTCGCCCGGGCGCGGCCCTTGCCAACGCCGCGCCGGCGACAATAATCCCTGATCTCCGGGGCCCGGTGAGAAAGTTATGGAAACCGTAAATTTCTCGGTCAATGGACGCGAGGTGACCGTCGATGCCGACGGCGACACGCCGCTGCTCGATATCCTGCGCAACCGTCTCGGCCTGCGCGGCGCCAAATTCGGCTGCGGTCTCGAGCAATGTGGCTGCTGCATGGTGCTGGTCGACGGCCGGCCCGAAAAATCCTGCGGCAAGGCGCTCGCAACCGTTCGCGGCCGGCAGGTCCTGACGATCGAGGGGCTCGGCACCGTTGATCACCCGCATCCGCTGCAGCAGGCGTTTCTCGACGAGCAGGCCGGTCAATGCGGCTACTGCCTTCCCGGCATCCTGATTTCGGCCAAGGCGCTGCTTGACCGCAACCCCGATCCGACGCGGCGGCAGATCGCCGAGGCGCTTGACGAGAACATCTGCCGTTGCGGCAGCCACCACCGCATCCTGCGCGCGGTCGCGCTTGCCGCCCGGCGGATGCGCGACCAGGGACAAGCGGCATGAGCGGCCCCATGGCGCTGCCGCCGCTTCTCGCCAGCAATCCGCGGCTTAGCCTCTGGGTCGCGTTCGATCGTCCGGGCGAGGTCAGGGTTGCGACCGGGCGGGTCGAGATCGGCCAGGGTGTGTTGACCGCGATGCGGCAGATCGCCGCCGAAGAGCTCGAGGTCGCACTCGACCGCATCCGGCTCCAGTCGGGCGACACCGACCTCACCCCGAACGAGGGCTACACCGCCGGCAGCCAGTCGATCCAATTCGGAGGCGTGGCGTTGCGCCAAGCCTGCGCCGAAGTCCGCGACTTGTTCCTCGACCATGCCGCGGCCAGCTTTGGCTATGAGCGCGGCGATCTTGCGGTCATGGACGGCGCCATTCTGGAACGCGGGCGGCCCACGGGTCACGATTACTGGTCGCTCGCCGGTGCGGTCGATCTGGCCCGGCCGGCGCGGGGCGATCGGGGCCCCAAAGCCAGGTCGGACGGCAAAATTGTCGGGCGCAGCGCCCCCCGCATCGATCTTGCCGGCAAGGTGTTCGGCGAGCCGGTATTCGTCCACGACATGGCGCTCGACGGCCTGCGTCACGCGCGCATCGTGCGCCAGCCGCGACGCGGAGCCACGATCAGATCGCTCGACGAAGCCGGGTTGCGGCGCGCGGCCAAGGGGCCGATCGACATCGCGCGCCGCGGCAATTTTCTCGCGATCGTCGGAGACGATGAAAGCGTTGTCGAGGCCGCTGCCGCGGTCGCGGCCAATTACGTCGAATGGGACGGCGTCGAGCCGCTCAACCCCTTGCAGGAAGAGGCGCGCTGGTTGCTGCAGCAGCCCTCGCTCGACCGGGTGGTCGGCGATCCACCCCCAACCGCGCCGGTTCCGCCGAGAAACCGCTACGAAGCGACCTATACGCGCATGCATGTGGCTCACGCATCGGTGGCGCCGTCCTGCGGCGTTGCCGTTTACCGTGACGGTCGGCTCGACGTGTGGACCCACTCCCAGGGCGTGTTTCCGCTGCGCGAGGCGCTTGCCCGCATGCTCGCGCTCGACCCGACCGCGATCCGGGTCAGGCATGTGCAAGGGCCGGGTTGCTACGGTCACAACGGCGCCGACGATGCCGCCGCCGACGCCGCGGCGCTGGCGGTGCAGATGCCGGGCGTTCCGGTGCGGGTGCGGTGGCGGCGCGAGGAGGAATTCGGCTTCGAGCCGATGAGCCCGGCCATGGTGGTCACGACGAGCGCGCTGATCGACGAGGCCGGACGGCCCGCCGATTGGACCACCGAGATCTGGAGCGGGCGCCACAGCAACCGTCCCGGCAGCGGCGGCAATCTGCTCGCCGCCGAGGCCCTCCCCGACCCGCCGCCGGCGCCGCCGGTAACCGAATCATCGAACCCGCCCGGTGCCGGCACCCGCAATGGCGAACCCCTCTATGCCTTTGCGGCCAAGCGCATTGTCCATCACCTGATCCCCGAGACGCCGGTGCGGACCTCGTCGCTGCGCGGGCTCGGCGCGACGCTCAACGTGTTTGCGATCGAGGGGGCGATGGACGAACTGGCCGAGCGCGCCGGCCAAGACCCGGTCGCCTATCGGCTGGCCTTGCTTGCCGACCCGCGGGCGCGAGCGGTAATCGAGCGGGTGGCGGCAATGAGCGGCTGGGAGCCGGGTTTGCCGGCGGGCACCGGCCGCGGCCGCGGGATAGGCTTTGCCCGCTACAAGAATATGGCGGCTTATGCGGCGGTCGTCGTCGAAGTCGAGGCCGAGGCCGAGATCCGGGTGCAACGCGTCTGGTGCGCCTGCGACGCCGGGCTCGTAATCAACCCCGACGGAGCCGTCAACCAGCTTGAAGGCGGCATCATCCAGGCCACGAGCTGGGCCCTCAAGAGGGGGTTCGGCTCGACAGCGCCGGCATTGCCTCGCGCGATTGGGATGGCTATCCGGTCTTGCGCTTCAGCGAGGTGCCCGAAATCGCCGTGGAACTGATCGGCGCCGCGGCCGATTTGCCGCCGCTCGGGGTCGGTGAGGCCGCCGGCGGACCGACCGTCGCGGCGATTGGCAACGCCGTCGCGCATGCGCTTGGCATGCGGCTGCGCGACCTGCCCCTGACCCGCGAGCGAATAGCCGCCGCGCTTCTGGGCGCGTGAGCCCCGGGCGGCCGGAGCGCGGGGATCGCCTCAGCCGGGCCAGGCGACGACGTTAAAGTCGTCGATCAACGCGGCGATGCGGCCGCTATCCGATTGGTCCATGATCGCGCGGGCGCGACGTGTTGCCGCGACCATATCGAGGTTGCGGATGCGCTGCTTGACGCGCGGAATGTTGCGCGGCGCCATCGACAGATTGCGCAAGCCGAGGCCGAGCAACAGCGCGGTGAAGCGCGGATCGCCGGCCATTTCGCCGCACACCGCCACCGGCATGCCGCGCCGCAACGCCGCCTCGACGGTGAACTGGATCAGCCGCAAGACCGCCGGGTGCAGCGGGTTGTAAAGATGGGCGACCTGCTCGTCGCCGCGATCGATGGTCAGCGTGTACTGGATCAGGTCATTGGTGCCGATCGAAAAGAAATCGGATTCGGCGGCCAGCGCATCGGCGGCCAGCGCCGCGCCCGGCACCTCGATCATCGCGCCCAAGGGCGGCAGCGGCTTTGGGACCGGTACGCCACGCCGGCGCAGCCGCCGCGCGACCTGCTCCATGGCTTCACGCACCCGGCGGATCTCGCCGGCATGGGTGATCATCGGCAG
>JAJPIH010000219.1 GCA_021324875.1 Alphaproteobacteria bacterium | reverse complement strand
GATCAAGCAAATCGGTCAGGAGTTGGCGGCTGATCCCGAATTTGCTCCGATCATCATCGAGCCGTTGAAAATGCAAGGGGTGGACGCGTTTGGCGATTTTGCGATCCAGCTGCGCCTGAAGATGATGACCTTGCCGGGCCAGCAATTTATGGTTCGCCGCGCCGCCTTCGCCAAGATAAAGAAAGCCTTCGACGCCAACGGCATTAAATTTGCCTACCCGACCGTGCAGCTGGCGGGCGAGAAGGGGGCGGGCGAGATCGAGCGCCCGGCTGCTGCCGCCATCGCGCAGGAAGCTCTTAGCTTGACCCGGCCGCAACCGGCGGCCGCCGAGTGAGGCGGGGCGAGCGCCTGCCCGCTCGCCCCTGGTCGAGAGCCCCTACTAGGGAAGGTGTCCGCGGCCGGCGCGGGCTGGCTTGGATCGGGCCGGCCGCGGCCGGCCGCTTAGCGCGGCGGATTGCCGGTGGTGTTGTCGCTGCCGGCGCCGGCTCCGGTTCCGGTGTCGCTCGCGCCGGGGCTGGTCATCGTGCCATAATTCGAGCTGCCGCCGGCGCCGCCGGTATCGGGTGAAGCGGTGCCCGGCGAGCTGCTTCCGTAACCCGACATCCCGCTATTGTCTCCTGGCTGGACCCCGGCCGAGCCGTTGGGCGCCGTCATCGGGCCGCTATTTCCCGGTGCCAGCGGCGCTGTGGTTCCATAGCTCGGCGAGCCGCTGCCGGTCGCAGGCGGGCTGGCGGCGGGGTTTGTCTGGGCGAACGCCGCCCATGACGTACCGGCCAACAACGAAGTGGCGATCATCGCCAATCGTAACTTGTTTTTCATACCGTACTCCCTCGAGAGATTGGCAACGCGCCCGAACACCCGTTTCGGGCAGACGCAGGAAGGCGACACGACCGTGCTTTTGTTAGAATGACTCGGTTGCCTTCTCCGAGAGACAACGGGCATCTTGGCGGCACCACGCAAAATTTTGTGCCGCGAGGCCCAGTGCTCACATATTTCTCATCGCGCGCGAGCGGAACTTTTGCCGTCTCGCAGGGTTTGCTCCGCGCACCGCCACCCATGAAAACATCGCCGGCACCGCGCCGGCGATGACCCATCAACGATGGGCGGCGTTGTACTGCTCGAGAGCCGAGGGCCCGGGGCAGAGTTCGGCTTCGCCGAGCGCATTGAGCGGTTCATCGACGGTGCCGATCAGCCCGTGCAGATCGTCGGATTCGGGTTCGACAAACAACAGCCCGGTGACGATCTCACCCATCGCGTGCCGCTGCTGCAAATAGCTGAGCGCCGAGATCCGGTCATGCGGGTCATAATCGGTCGCCAATTTGTGCAGCCGCAGCAGCGAACCGTCATGCTGCACCACGGTTTCGATCGTCCCCGGGGCATAATCGGCGGTGATCTCCTCGCGCTCGAGGATGACATCGAGGCGATTGACCGCCTCGTTATGGGCGCGCACGTAATCGAAGCTTTTGGTCGATTCGGGGTTGTTGTTGAACGCCACGCAGGGCGAGATCACGTCGATAAACGCCGCCCCGCGGTGTTCGATGGCGGCCTTGATCAGCGGCACCAGCTGCGCCTTGTCGCCCGAGAAGCTGCGTGCCACGAACGAGGCGCCGAGCTGCAGCGCCAGCGCGACCAGATCGATCGGCTGATCGGTGTTGACCTGACCGCGGCGCGCCTTCGACCCCTTGTCGGCGGTGGCCGAGAACTGGCCCTTGGTCAGACCATAAACACCATTGTTTTCGACGATATAGACCATATTGACGGCGCGCCGCAGACAATGGGCGAACTGGCCGAGGCCGATCGAGGCCGAATCGCCATCGCCGGAAATTCCCAGATAAATCAGCTCGCGGTTGGCGAGATTGGCGCCGGTCAGCACCGACGGCATGCGCCCGTGCACGCTGTTGAAGCCGTGCGATTTGCCGAGAAAATAGGTGGGCGTCTTCGACGAGCAACCGATCCCCGAAAGCTTGGCAATCTTGTGCGGCGGCAAGCTCAATTCAAAGCAGGCCTGGATGATCGCGGCGCTGATTGAATCGTGCCCGCAGCCGGCGCACAGCGTCGAAATTGCACCTTCGTAATCGCGCCAGGTGTAGCCGAGCGCATTGGTTGGCAGCCGGGGATGGTGCAGAACGGGCTTGGCGATATAGGTCATCGGGGCCTCACGGCGAATTCGCAACGACGCCGGCGCTGACCGGCGCGAAGACGGGTTTGGCCGCGCCGCGGCCGGCGGGCAGTCCCGGCGGTGGGGCGGCCCTCACTCACGGCAGGGCGCGGCGCAGCGGGGCGAGCGTCACGACATCGAGGATGTCGGCGATCGCCTTGACAATAAAGCGCGCGGTGATCGGCGTTCCGTCGTAATGCAGCACCGGTACCAGCCGGGCCGGATCGATCTCGCCGTCGATCACCAACAGGCTGCGCAATTGCGCATCACGGTTCTGCTCGACGACGAACACCCGCTCATGCGCGGCGATAAAATCGAGCACGTCTTCATGAAAGGGGTAGGCGCGCACGCACAAGGTGTCGAGGTGGATGCCGCGCTCCTCAAGGGCTTCGAGCGCCTCCTCCATCGCCAGCGCGCTCGAGCCGAAATAAATGGCACCATAGCGCGTGGGCTGTGCTGCTTCCCGCTTTAGCGGGCGCGGCACCAGGCGCTTGGCGGTGTCGAATTTGTGCAACAGCCGTTGCATGTTGTCGACATAGTCGGAGCCTTCTTCGGAATATCGCGCATAGCGGTCCTTGGTCGTGCCGCGGGTGAAAAAGGCGCCGCGCGTCGGATGGGTGCGGGGCAAGGTGCGATAGGGGATCCCATCGCCATCGACATCGAGATAGCGACCGAATTCGACCCCGGCTTCGAGCTGTTCGAAAGTCATCACCTTGCCGCGATCATATCGCCGGTTCGCGTCCCAGCTGAGCGGCTCGACCAGCCATTCGTTCATGCCGATGTCGAGATCGAGCATGACAAACACCGGGGTCTGAAGCCGGTCGGCCAGATCAAACGCGTCGGCGGCAAACGCGAAGGCCTCGCGCGGATCGCGCGGAAACAGCAGCACATGCTTGGTGTCGCCGTGCGAGGCATGGGCGCAGGACAGAATGTCGGCCTGCTGGGTGCGGGTCGGCATGCCGGTCGACGGGCTGCCGCGCTGCACATCAAAAATAACCGCCGGGATCTCGGCGAAATACGCAAGGCCGATAAATTCCTGCATCAGCGAGATGCCCGGCCCGGAAGTGGCGGTAAAGGCGCGCGCGCCGTTCCATGCGGCGCCGATCACCACGCCGATTGACGCCAGTTCGTCTTCGGCCTGGATGATCGCATAGCGCTTTTTCTTGGTCTCGGGGTCGGTGCGATAGCGCCGGCAATGGTTTGTAAACGCTTCGGCGAGCGATGAAGACGGGGTGATCGGATACCACGCGCACACGGTGGCGCCGCCATAGACGGCGCCCAGCGCCGCAGCGTCGTTGCCGGTGATAAAGATGCGGTCGCCGACCTTGTTGACCGGCTC
>JAJPIH010000104.1 GCA_021324875.1 Alphaproteobacteria bacterium | reverse complement strand
GCCGGCGCGCTCGCCGCCGAGGCGCTGGGGTTGATGAACCGCTCGGCAATCACCGCGTTGTTCGTGACCGACGATGGAGCGCGGCCGGTCGGGTTCCTCCATATGCACGACTGCCTGCGCGCCGGTGTCGCGTAAACATGCGGGCGGCGCCAGTGAAAGTTCTCGCATCACGCGCCGGTTTTGAACCGGGCCCCCCGGCGGCGCCGGGCTGGGGCCGCGAGAATGACCTCGAGGGGCTGCGCGTGCCGTTGCGCGCCGACCGTTACAGCCGCGCCGTCACCATTTTGAAGCGCCTGCTGCCGGCGCTCGGCGCGAGCCTGCTGCTGCTGGTCGCGGTCTGGCCGCGGCTTGCGCCGCTGCTCCACAGTGTCAGGATGACCGTCGCCGGAATCGATCTGCGCGAGGCGCGCGAGCTCAAAATGCTCCATCCGCGCTACGCCGGCACCGACCGGCTCAACCGGCCCTATGTCGTGACCGCCACCGTCGGCCGCCAGCTGCCGAACCGCAGCGATCTGATGTCGCTGGACGAACCCAAGGCGGTGATGATCGTCCATGGCGGCGCCAAGATCACGCTGACCGCCAAGAGCGCGGTCTATCAATCGCAGCCGCAGCTGCTCGACCTGTTCGGCGACGTCACCCTGTCACATCAAAACGGCACCCGCTTTGTCACCCAGCGGGCCCACGCCAACCTGGCCACCGATACCGCTCGCGGCGAGGTCCCGATCGAGGGCCACGGGCCTTCGGGCGATGTCTGGGGGCAGGGCTTCCGGGTTCTCGATCGCGGCGATACGATCGTGTTTACCGGTCGCTCGCACGCCATTTTGCGCGGCACCCAATCGGCCAAACCGGCTTCGCCGCCCGAGCCGCCGGCAAAAATTCTCGCCACCGCGGCCGCGGTCGCGGCGGCGGCGACCACCGCGCCGCCGGCGGCCGTCACGCCGTCTTCCGCAAAAACCGGTGCTGCGCCGCACCATGCTCGCGCCGCGGCAATGCCGCACCGGGCCGTCGCCCGCCCGCACCACAGCGGCGGCCACAAGGGTCCGCCGCCGCGGACCGGCCGCACCCCCTCGGCAAAGGCGGCGCGCCATGCGGATTAGCCGCCAAGCCCGCGGCCGCGACCGGCGACGCGCGAGGGCAACCCGGGCCGCGGTGATTGCAGCCGCCGGGCTGGTTCTGGCGGGTATTCTTGCCACGCCAAACCCTTCGCCGGCGCAGGGCCTAAATCCGCTCTCGGCCTCGTCCAACCCGCAGCCGATCGACATCACCGCCGACAACGGGATCGAGTGGCAGCAAGACAAACACCTCTATGTCGCGCGCGGCAACGCCGTGGCGGTGCGCGGCACCAGCGAAGTGCACGCCGACACGCTGACCGCCTATTACCGGCCGAGCAAGGCCAAGAATGCCGAGGGCGGCAACGAGGTCTATCGCCTCCAGGCGGACGGCCATGTGGTGATCAAGGCGCCCAACCGGACCGTGGTCGGCGACCAGGCAATCTACGACGTTGATCAGCAGATCGGCATCGTCACCGGCCAGCATCTGCAGCTGACCACGCCGACCGACATCGTCACCGCCCGCGACAGCCTCGAATGGTACGACCAACAACAGGTCGCGGTGGCGCGCGGGGACGCGATCGCCATTCGCGGCAACCGCCGCATCCGCGCCGATGTGCTGACCGCCCATTTCGTCAAGGACAACACCCCTCCCGGCGCGCCGGCCAAAACCACACCCGCCGCAGGCGCCAAATCGTCGCTCTCGGCAGCGGCGGCGCAAGACCGGACGTTGCCGCCGGGCCCGGCGCGAAGCGTAGCACTGGGCAAACCCGAAGCCGGCAAGGCGCCGCTCGATGCCGGCCAAGGCAACTCCAAAATCAGCCGGATCGACGCCCAAGGTCATGTCGTCATCGTTACCGCCACCGATATCGCCCGTGGCGATTACGGCGTCTACAATGCCCAGACCGGGATCGCCACGCTGCTCGGCAATGTGACGATCACCCGCGGCCAGGACACCCTACGCGGCCAATATGCGGTGGTCGATTTGAACACCAACATCAGCCGGATCATGACCGTCGCGGCGCAGCCCGGCGCCCCGGCGCCGCGGGTGGAGGGCCTGTTCTACCGCCAGGACGTCAATTCCGGGGCCAAGAGCGGCGGCAAACCGGCGGCCAAGCCCGCCGCGGCGGGCGCCAAATCATGAGCCTGTGGGGCGGAAATTCATTCCCCAGGATGCGCCGCGCCACCGCGACAAAGCCGCGGCTGGTCGCGTCAAACGCCGAGGCGCTCGGGCGCTCGCAGGTGCGCCAGCGGCTGCCGAGCAGCGGTCTGTGCGGCTATGGCCTCGGCAAAAGCTTCAAGCGGCGGCCGGTGTTGCGCGCCGTCAACATCACCGTGCAGCGGGGCGAAGTGGTCGGGTTGTTGGGCCCGAACGGTGCGGGCAAAACAACCTGTTTTTATATCATCACCGGCCTGATCGCCGCTGATACCGGGGTCGTCACCCTCGATGGCCAGGACATCACCGATCTGCCGATGTACCGCCGCGCCCGCCGCGGTATCGGATATCTGCCTCAGGAAGCCTCGATTTTTCGGGGTTTGACGGTGGAGCAAAACATCCGCGCGATCCTCGAAGTGGTCGAGCCGCAGCCCGAGCAGCGCGAGGCGCAACTCGATGCGCTCCTCGCCGAGTTTTCGATCACCCATTTGCGCCGGGCGCCGGCGATGGCCTTGTCGGGCGGCGAACGCCGCCGCTGCGAAATCGCCCGCGCGCTCGCCACCCAGCCGCATTTCATCCTGCTCGACGAACCCCTGGCCGGGATCGACCCGATCGCGGTTTCGGATATCCGCGATCTGATCGGCCATCTTAAGGATCGCGGTATTGGCGTGTTGATTACTGACCACAACGTGCGCGAGACACTTGATATTGTCGACCGTGCCTATATACTGCACGCAGGCCAAGTGCTGATGGAAGGATCACCCGCAGAAATCGTTGCGGATGCTGACGTAAGACGGGTTTTCCTCGGCGAACGGTTTAGCCTATAAGCCGCTCCGAGTGGAGCGCAACGTGAATCGAATGGCTTTTTCGCAACGGCTTGAGCTGCGGCAGACGCAGGCGTTGGTGATGACGCCGCAACTGCAGCAGGCGATCAAGATGTTGCAGTTGTCAAATCTCGAACTCACCAATTTTGTCGACGCCGAAATCCAGCAAAACCCGCTGCTCGAACGCCGCGAATGGAACGGCGAGGAAACGGTCACCGCCCCCGCGCCGACCAATGGCGCGGAAACCCCGACAACCGCCGCCTTGCCCGAAGGCCTCGCCGCCGACCTGATCCCCGACGCGGCCGAGCACTGGCAGGCCGCTTCCGGGGTCGAGGGCGACGGTTCTTTTGACCTCGCCGAGGAGGCTCAGCCCTGGCGCGGGCGCAACGGGTCGCCGAGCGACGAGGGGCGGTCCGCCATCGAACTCGCCGCGACCCGGCCGCGGAGCCTGCGTGAACACGTGCTCGAGCAGATCGGCACCGATTTTTCCGACCGGGCCGACCAGCTGATCGCGCTGCACCTGCTCGACCAGCTCGACGAGAACGGTTATCTCGGCGGCGCGCTCGAGGCCGTTGCCGAGCTGCTCGGCTGCGCGCTGCCCCGCGTCGAAGCGGTGTTGATGCGGCTGCAGCAATTCGACCCGCCCGGCGTCTTTGCCCGCAATTTGCCGGAATGCCTGGCGCTGCAGTTGCGCGACCGCAATCGCCTCGACCCGGCCATGCAGGCGCTGCTCGATAATCTGCCGTTGCTCGCCGCGCGCAATATTCCGGCGCTGCTGCGGATCTGCCGGGTCGACGCCGAAGACATGGCGCAGATGATCGCCGAGATCAAATCGCTCGATCCGCGCCCGGGTTTGGCCTTTGACCCGCCGCTGGCGCAGCCGGTGGTGCCCGATAT
>JAJPIH010000231.1 GCA_021324875.1 Alphaproteobacteria bacterium | reverse complement strand
GGCTTTTCGGTAAGCGCGGTGCTGCCCGATCGCGAACGAACAGAGGGCCTTTATTCGTTGACCGAAAGAGCCGCGTCATGAAGGTCCTGATTGTCGACGATCACCCGATTATCCGGGCCGGATTGCGGCAATTGCTGGCCGCAGAGGCGGAAGAAATGCTGGAGGCGGAGGATGGCCCGTTGGCGCTCGCCATGTTTCGGGCTTCCCGGCCGACGTTGACGATTTTGGACCTCAACCTGCCCGGCATCAGCGGTCTCGAAGTGATCGAGCGGCTGAAGGTTGCCGACCCGGCGGCGCGGATCTTGGTGCTGAGCATGCATGACGACCTGATGCATGCCCGGCGCGCGCTGCAGGCGGGAGCGGCCGGCTATGTCACCAAAAACCCCCGGCCGGAAGAAATCATCGAAGCTATTCGACGGGTCGCCAATGGCGGCACCTATGTCGAACATTCTGTCGCCGAAGAGCTGGTCTTTTTCAGTGTCCGGCGGCAGGCGCATCCGCTCGCGGAGTTATCGACGCGCGAGTTGGAAATGCTCCGCCTGTTGGCCAGGGGTTACAGCCTGTCGGCGATCGCGGACATGATTGGCATCAGCCAGAAGACGGTGGCGAACAGCACCAGCCGCATCAAGGCGAAGCTCGGTGCGCGCACCACCGCGCATCTGATCACTATCGCGCTGGGCTCGGGCCTGGTTGATCGGCAGGCCGGGCTTGCGCCGCCCCCCGCGGACCACGACGACCCGTCGCTCTGACGCCAGCGACCCAACAGCAGCTCGTCATCCGCGACAAGGCGAACGACCTCCACTCGCGGTCCGTGCTCAGAAGGAACGACCGCTCAACCGCGATGCTTGGGTCAAAATCACCAAAACAGCAACCTCCTGACCGCGGAATTGCATTAGAGACAAACCCTTTGCCCAATACCTGATCCCCCAAAGCTCGAGGATCGCGGCCTCGCCGTTGCAGGTCCGGACGCGGATCGCGCGGCTGCCCCGTCACCCGCAAAGAAGCAACACGGACGCCGCGACAGACGCCCGGTGCGCCCGCACAAGTCTGCGATCGGCGGGTCGGCGCTCGGCTCACACCATTGAAACCATCAGCACAAGAACCAGCAAGGCGGCGATCAGGGCAAGGTAGAAATTCAGGTCGCCGGACTGGACGATGCGCAGCCGCGCGGCCAGCGCCGTGACCGACCGCTCCAGCGGGGCAAACAGATAAGGCCCGAACAGCGGGGCGATGTCGTGGTTGAAGGCCAGGCGGCGGACAAAATAGGGCCGGCCGTTGGCGGTATGCGCCAATTCGCGCTCGGTCTCGACCATCGGACGGTAGATGAAGCTGTAAAAGGTGCGCAACGCGTTCGAAAAAGTCAGCGCCGTGGTCGCCACCCCGACCGGGCTTTGCGCGCGGCCGCCGTACCACACCGCGGCGCGCCGGACCGGAAAACGGCGGCTGGCAAAGAGCAAACCCAAGGGTAACAGCGCCAGTAACGGCATCACCACGACCAGCAGCGTCGGCGAGATGAAAGCAAATGTCTCGGGGACACGGATCGGCGCACCGGTGGCGGGAACGAGCAGCGGCCCGACATGCATCTTGGCGACCGCGTCGCTCGCCAGCTGCTGTGAAGCAGCCGGTCCGAGCGCCTGAAGCCAAACCGGCATGCCCGCCGCGAGTGCCAGCACAAGCAGCCCGAGCAGCCCGACCGCCAAGGAATTTCCGGCCGGCACCGGCCGGCTGTCGTTGTCGGCGCGGCCCAACAGCCCGATGCCGAAGGCTTTGAGAAAGGTGGCAAAAGCGACGGCGGAAGTCAGCGCAAGACCGGCCCCGCCCAGTGCCGCGGTCAGCCGGCTGCCGAGGCTGGTCAGATGAAAACCTTGAAAAAAGGTCTGAAACACATACCATTCGCTGACAAAGCCGCCCTGTGGCGGCATCGCGGCTAGGCTCATCGCAGCAAGCAGCGCACCCAGGCCGAACGGCCATGGGCTGCGCACAAGCAGCCCGCGCTGCACCAGGCGGTAATCGCCGGTCGCGCGGAAGACGCCGTCGGCGGTCAGGAACATGGCCCCTTTCGCAAGCGAATGCGCCGCCAAATGGAGCAATGCGACGGTCCATGCCAAGCCGGCGAGATCCGCCAGGCCGTTCTGGCGAAACATCAGCGCAATGCCGAGAACGCAGGCGGCTACCGCGCCGTTTTCGGCCGAGGACAGACTCAACAGTTCGCGCCAGCCCTCCTGCTGAAATGCGTATAGTGCGGTCAGAATGGCGCTCACCACGGCGATCGCCACGATAAAGATCCCGGCAATCGAGACCAGCAGGGCGCGTTCAACCGGAAGCCATTCGACAAGGCCACGGCTCAACCCGAAAAACGCGGCGTTGAGCACAATCCCGGAGAGATATGCGCCGGTCGCACCGCTGCCGGCGCCATAGGCGCCCGGGAACCACTCGTAAAACGGCAGCAGGCCAAGTTTTGCGCCAAAACCGAGCAGCAGCAACAATCCGACAAACAGCTGCTCGCCGCGCGGCATTGCCGCCGCAGCGGCCGGGAAGTCGGCAAAAGAAAGACTGCCGGCACCCCCCGCCAACAACAAAAAGGCGAGGATCAGCGCCACCACCCCGGCTTCGAGCAGCGCCAGCATAAACAGAACCGGCCGCCCGGTGTCGGTCGCGAGCCCTTCGCCGAGGATCATCACGGCGCCGCCGAGGCTCATCAGCTCCCAGGCGATCAGAAAGCTGACCGCATCCTGCAAGCCGAACACGCCCAGTGCACCAAGCAAGCTCAGCGCCGCGCCAAACACCCAGGTCGCTTGTCGCGCCGCCGGGGTGCCGAGCAGTGCCGCGAGGATTGCCGGGGCGAGACCGAACGCCATCAGCCATAGCGCCGCGGGCGTCAACCGGAACCGGGCACCGGTCGGGCCGATCCCGAGCGGTGTGTGGATCAGGGGTGTAGTTTGCGGCAGAGTTGTCGCGATCAGGGCGAGAAGTGCGATTCCTCCGACGCCGATCAGCACCCGCGCGAGCCAGGCGGCCCTCCCGGTCAGCGCCAGCAGCGCCGCGAGCACCCAGACGGCAAGCGCGGCCGCGACCGGTTCAGCCGACAATCCGACCTCCGCGCACCCGCTGCGGCGTGCGTTCGAGAAACATCAACAAGGCTTCGATGATCGCCGCCGGGTTGGGTGGACAGCCGGGCAAGTACAGATCGACCGGCAAGACACCGTCGAGGCCGTGGCCGCAGGCATAGCCGCCCGCTGCGACACCGCCCGACACGGCACAGGCGCCGGTGGCCATGACCCAGCGCGGCTCCGGCATCGCCTCATAGGTGTGGCGCAGCACCTCACGCATCGCGTAAGTGACCGGCCCGGTGACCAGCAGCAGATCGGCGAAGCGCGGTGACGGCGTGAAAAAAATGCCAAAACGATGCAGATTATAGAACGGGTTATTGAGCGCCCGCAGTTCGGATTCGCAGCCATTGCAGGAACCGGCATCGACGTGGCGGATATGCAGGCTGCGCCGGAAACCGGCAGGCGACGCGGCCGAGCCGGTTTTGGCTGCGGGCGTCGCGGGGTGGTTCAACCTCAGGTCATCCCGCTCGCGCGTCCCGAACGCCCAGTCGAACGAGGCTGTGGCGGCTTCTGCCGGGCAGGCCTCGACACACAGCTGACAAACGATGCAGCGTCCGTAATCGACTGCCAGGCGCTTGCTCGCCGTCTCGTTCTTAGCCACGGCGATGGCGCCGGTGGGGCAGGCTGCCGCACATTCCGCGCAATCCGGCGGGCAATGCTCGGGGGCAAAGCGCGGCATTCCCAAGACGCCTTCTTGACCTGCTTCGGCCGGCCGCCGCGGCCATCCGGTTGTCGCCTTGCCTTGCTGCAGTCCGAACAGGGTCCAGAACGGCATCACGATCTCCCTAGCGGTCGCAGCCGGCGATCGTGAGCCCAAAGCTGGCTTCATTGATCGCGTAATCCATCATGTTGCTGTCGTGTACGGTCAGCGGAAACACGCGCCAGTTGGAAAATGACGGAGATTTGATTTTGACCCGCACCGGACGGCAGTCGGCGCCCAGATGCACCGCATAGAACAGCGTGCCGCGCGGTGACTCCGCCCAACCCAACCCCTCCGAATGAGGTTGTGGCGCACACGCCGCGCTTACCGGTCCGCCCGTGAGGCGACCGAGGATTTGCCCGATCAGGGCGAGGCTCGAATCGATCTCGGCGATCCGGATCTGCTGTCGGGCGTGCGCATCGCCGCTTGTCAGCACCGGCACTCTCACCGTCAGTTCGCCATATCCGGCATAGGGATGGTCGCGCCGCAGATCACGATCAAAACCGCAAGCCCGCTGCACCGGACCCGTCGCCCCCTGGTCGAACGCGACCTCTTGCGGCAGGATCCCGGTCGTGATCAACCGGTCGAGATGGCTGTTGGTGCTTTCCAACATCGCCGTATAGCGGCCGATCTCCCGGCCCAGCCGATCGAGCTCGTCACCCAGCCACGGCTGCGGATCAAGATCGCGGCGCAAACCGCCCGGAACCAGCAGATTTCGCAGAAGCCGGCTGCCGGTCAGACGGCCGTTGATCTGTTTGACGCGCTCTTCGAGAAGCATGCCCTCGGCCTGGCCGACTTTCAGGGTCGTCGTGTCGGCGAGATGGCCAAGATAGTGCAGATGGTTGTAGAGACGTTCGAGTTCGGCACAGAGCGAGCGCAGCAGCCGGGCGCGCGGCGGCACTTCGCACGCGGCGGCGCGCTCGACCGCCTGGCAAAAGGCGAGCGCATGGGCAAAGCTGCCGACGCCCGACACCCGTTCGGCCAGCGCCACGGCGTGCATGAGCGACCGGCCGGCGAACCGCTTTTCCATCCCGCGGTGCTTGAAAAACAGCTGCGGGTGGTAGTGGATGATGTGCTCGCCGACATAGAAGAACAGGAACTCGGCGGATTCGACAACGTCGGCGCGCACCGGCCCGAAAGGCAGCCTTTGCACCTCGGCGCCGGTCACCTCCGGCGCCGCGCCCGGCGCCGGTGTGAAGGGCAGCGGCTCCTCGTCCGGATAGTCGGGCGAGAAAGGCGGCGCCGGCGGTCGCGCGCCCGGATGCAAGACCAATGGATAGGGCTCCGGATGTCCGGCAAATTCGATACCGAACAAATCGGTAATTTCGCGCTCATACCAGCCGAGGAGCGGACTGATCGCGGCGAGGCTGGGCACTGCAGCCTGCGGCCGGCAGCGCCACATGAAAAAATCGTCGCGCGGGCCGCAGCTGCCGAGATAGCGCAATTCGATCTGGTCGGGCGTCGCATGCCATGCATACGCCATCTGCATCCGGCCGCCGCCACGGATCACTTCGGCGACCGCGGCCGGCAGCTCTTCCGGGGCGAGCGAGACGATTTCGAGCCCGGCGCGGCGGGCGGTCACCGCATCCATGGCGAGACCGTGCGGGCGATCGCGGTCAAATAATTCCAGATCCCGGCCGGCCACCACAAGCCCAGCACCAGCAGCGGGCCGAAGGCCAGCCACATCGGCGCTGCGCACCACGCACTCACCCGACCGGCCGGTGCCCGGTCTGGCGCCGGCTCCGGACCAAAATACATCGCGCGGAAATGGTTAAGAAAGCCAATAAAGACGACAATCAACAGGACCGCCATCAAATAGACCGCCCAGGAAAAAGCGGGTTGCAGCCCGGCTCGCATGATCGTGAATTCGCTGAGAAACAATCCGAAAGGCGGGGCCCCGGTAACCGCAACCGCGCCGGCCAGCCACAGCCCGGCCTGGGCCGGAAAATATCGGCCGACCCCGCCGATCCCGGCGATGTCCTTGGTGCCGTAAGCGCGCATCATATTGCCGGCGCCGAAAAACATCAGCGACTTGTTCAACGAGTGATTGAGCATGTGATAAAAGGCGCCGGCCACACCAAGCGGGCCGCCAAAGCCAAGGCCGATGGCCACCACCCCCATATGCTCGACGCTCGAATAGGCCATCAGCCGCTTGATCCCCTGCTGGCGCAGGATGAACAGCGCGCCGATCAACAGCGACAGTACCCCGAGCGCGGTCAGCATCAATCGCGGGGTTTGGCCGCGGCCAGCAGCGCCCACAATCGCAAGGAACCGTACGATCCCGATCATCGCGGTATTCAGCAGCGCCCCTGACAGCATTGCCGAGACCGGCGCCGGGCTTTCGCTGTGGGCGTCCGGCAGCCAGGTGTGCATCGGCGCCAGCCCGACCTTGGTGCCATAGCCGACCAGCACGAGCATGAAGGCGAAGATCAGCAGCACCGGCGGCATCTTTGGCGCGGCCGCGGTCAGCGCCGTCCATGTCATCGGATAACTCGGCCCGAGGGCAAAACTGCCGCTCCAGTAAAAAACGATGGTGCCCAACAGCGCGAGGCTGATCCCGGCCGACACGACCATGATGTATTTCCATGCCGCTTCCACGCTCTCCCCGACGCGCTCAAAGGCGACAAGAAAGGCACTCACGACGGTCGTCAGCTCGATGGCAACCCAGTAAAGCCCGATATTGTTCATCAGCGGGGCGACGAGAGTGGTCAGTCCGAACCCCGCAAACAGCGCATAAAACCAGAATAGGCGATTGTCTTGGTCAAATAGGCGCATGTACCCGATCGCATAGATCGACGCCAGAAAGTAGACGATCGCCGTACACAGCATGACCCAGGCGGCCGACCGATCCATGACGACATAGCCGCCCCAGAACAGCAGGGGCCGATCGTCGATCAGGAACGGGATCGGCAGCGCCGCAGCCAGTGTCACGGTGGCGGCGGCCAGATTAATCGCTTCGCAGGCGCGCGGACGACGGGCGACAAGACAACCAAGCGCCGCCGTCAGCGGCGCCAGCGCCAGCGCCAAGATCAGAGCGACGAGCGGCATTATCCGACCAGCCGCTTCAAGCCGCTGGCGCTGGTTGTTCCAAGATGCGCGCTCAGATAGCTGACCAACGCCCCAAGGCAGGCGACGACAACCAGCAGATCGAAAAGGATCACAAGTTCGAGCAGCAGTGGCATGCCGGGGACGAGGATCTTAGCACCCAGCCGGATACCGCTTTCGACCACGAGCAGCCCCAAGATCTGGCTTAACGCCTCGCGCCGCACCGCCAGCATCAAAAAACCGATCAGGGTCATCGACAGCATGACGGTCAGCGCCAGCACGGCGCTATGTTCCAACCCGAGCCGGTCGGCGAGGCGCACCGACACGGCAAATGCAAACATCACCAACAATGCGCCGATCACCAGCCCGGAGGAGGGCTGGATGATCTCGTGGATCTCGCGATCGACCTCGAGGGTTCGGATGATCCGCCAGATCAAATAGGGCAGGACGATCCCGCGAAACACAAGCGTGATCAGGGCAATAAAATACAGATCGGCGTGACCGCCAAAATAGGCCGCGACCGCCGCCAGAGCGGCGATCGCCCAGGACGAGCCGGCAAACGCATAGAGATAGTTCTCGAGCCAGCGCGAGCCGAGCATCACGAATGAGAGCAAGAGACTGGTTATCGCCAACCCACTGAACAGCGACGAGACGAGCGGATCGAGAGGCTGAAACAAGGGGGTCCCCTACGCGATTTGCGTGCCGATAATGGCCAGCACCGCCAACAGGAACGAGGCCGCCAGCGGCTCT
>JAJPIH010000227.1 GCA_021324875.1 Alphaproteobacteria bacterium | reverse complement strand
GCGGTCGGGCGTCAGCGTCGCCTCGATCGCCGCCAGGATCTCGGCCGGCTCGGCCATGCGGCCGGCGCCGACCTCGCCGCAGGCGAGCTCACCCGAACCCGGACCGATCCGCTTGACGCCGCGCGCCGCCAAGGTGGCGAGATTGGCTTGGGTTGCCGGATGCGCCCACATCATTGCATTCATCGCCGGCGCCACCAGCACCGGCTTGTCGGCGGCAAGCAGCACGGTCGTTGCCAAATCGTCAGCGATCCCAGCCGCCATGCGGGCGAGAAGATCGGCGCTGGCGGGCGCGACGACAATCAGGTCGGCCTCGCGCGACAGGCGGATATGGCCCATCTCGCTCTCGTCGGTCAGCGACCACAGATCCGTGTAGACCTTGTCCTCGCACAGTGCGGCAACCGAAAGCGGGGTGACAAAATGCGCCGCCGCCGGGGTCATCACCGGCCGCACCGCCGCACCCCGCTCACGCAGCCGGCGGATCAATTCGAGGCTTTTGTAGGCGGCAATGCCGCCGGAAATGATGATCAGAATGCGCTTGCCAGTCAGCATCGCGAGACCCTCCGCCTGCGGTCTCGGCTAGTATGCCCCGCGGCCGGGCGCGGCGCGAGGTTAGCGACCGGCCGCCGTCGCGCCGCTTGCGGCCCCGCCGGGCGGCACCAGCCACAACAACGCCACCGCGTAAGCGAATACCAACCCATAGAGCAGCGCAAAGACCCAGATCGGCAATCGCCAGTAGATCAGCCGGTCGACAAAGTTTGCGATCAGCGGCGGCGGGTTTCGCGCCGCGCCGGACAGCGCGGCCTGCCACACCGTCAGGATACAGGCGCGGCCCAACAGCGCCTGCGCCGCGACCGCCGCCAGCAGCGCGACATGCGCGATCCGCCACCAGGCGATGCGGACAAAGCGCCAGCCGCGCAGCGCGCCGATCGGCACCGCGACGAGCCCGAACAGGTTGAAGGCGATGACCGCGACATGAACCCACAGCACCGCATCGGCGGGCGCCATCAGCTCCATTCTCCCTCGCGGCGGCGGTGCGCAGCCCTATACCGCGGCGGCGAGCAGGCGCTCGAGCGCCATCAGCACCGGCGGCTCGACCAAGGTTGGGGCGTGGCCGATACCGGGCACCGCGACCAGCTCGCCGCGCGGCAGCGCCGCGACCATGCGCCGCGCCTGGGCTTCGGAGAGGACATCGCTCTCAATGCCCCACACCACCAAGCTCGGGCAGGCGATTTTGCCCAGCCCCGGCCACAATTCCGGACGCGGCGGCGGGCCGTGTTCGACGCGCTGGCGGATATAGGCCGGGTCCATCTTCCATTCCCAACGCCCGTCGGCGCGGCGGCGCAACACGCCGAGCGCCAGTTCGCGCTGGTCCGCGAGCGGCCGCGCCGCGGTGATCGGTGAGATTTGCCGCCGGTATGCCATGGCCTCGTCGAGGCTTGCAAAGTCTTGCGGCCGGTCGCCGACCATCTGGGTGATGCGCTGCGTGCCGGCCTCGGCCTCGGGCCCGATGTCGTTGATCACCAGCCCGCGCAGCCGTTCGGGGTTGGCCACGGCATAAGCCATCGCGATGATGCCGCCCATCGAGGTGCCGATCAGCACAAACCGTCCGAGCTCCAGGCGATCGACCAGCGCCGCCAGATCGGCCGCCTGGTCGGCGTATTGATAGGCGCCGTGCGGCGACCAGCCGCTCTCGCCATGGCCGCGGACATCCGGGGCAATCACCCGAAACCGGTCGGCCAGACGCCGGGCGAGGCTGTTGAATGCCTGAGCGCTGCCGGTATAGCCATGGACGCACACGATCGGGGGCCGGGCCGCGTCGCCCCAAGCAAGATAATGCAGGCGCAGGCCATTCAGGGTCAGCGTTTCGCTTCGCGGCTGCAACGGATCGGTCATCGCGGGCTTCCTGTCGACGCGCTCGGTTTCGCTGGCCAATCTTGCCATATCGCCCCCCGCTCCGTACGTATTCTTGCAACCGCACGACAGGGCGAGGCGAGGTGGGTGATGAAGCTGTCCGATCCCAAGCTGTTTCGTCAGCAATGCTACATCGATGGCGAATGGGTCGATGCGCTTAACCGCGGCACGATCCCGGTGACCGATCCCGCCAGCGGCGAGACGCTGGGAACCGTGCCGCGGATGGGGGCCGAAGAAACCCGCCGCGCGATCGAGGCCGCCAATAAAGCGCTGCCCGCCTGGCGCGCCAAGACCGCCAAAGAGCGCGCCCAGATCCTGCGCCGCTGGTACGATTTCATGATGGCCAACCAGGAAGACTTGGCGACGTTGATGACCGCCGAGCAAGGCAAGCCATTGGCCGAGGCGCGCGGCGAGATCGCCTATGCCGCGGCCTTTATCGAATGGTTCGGCGAGGAGGGCAAGCGCGTCTACGGCGACACGATCCCGGCCCATGCCGCCGACAAGCGGATTGTCGTGACCAAAGAACCGGTCGGCGTGTGCGCGGCGATCACGCCGTGGAATTTCCCCTCGGCGATGATCACCCGCAAGGCCGGGCCGGCGCTCGCGGCCGGCTGCACGATGGTGTTGAAGCCGGCCACCGCGACCCCGTTCTCGGCCTTGGCGTTGTGCGAACTGGCCGAGCGCGCCGGGGTGCCAAAGGGGGTGTTTTCCTGTGTCACCGGCCCGTCAAACGAGATCGGCGGCGAGCTGACCAGCAACCCGATCGTGCGCAAGCTGACCTTTACCGGCTCGACCGAGGTCGGCAAATTGCTGATGGCGCAGTGCGCCGGGACGGTCAAAAAGCTGTCGTTGGAATTGGGCGGGAACGCGCCATTCATCGTCTTTGACGATGCCGATCTCGACATGGCGGTCAAAGGAGCGATTGCGTCCAAATATAGGAATGCCGGCCAGACCTGCGTGTGCGCCAACCGCATTCTGGTGCAGGACGGGGTCTACGACGCCTTTACCGCGAAGCTTGCCGAAGCCGCCGGGGCGATGAAGGTCGCGAGCGGTTTCGAACCGGGGGCGGTGATCGGGCCATTGATCGACATGAAGGCGGTCGAAAAGGTCGAGGCCCATATCGCCGACGCGGTCAAGAAGGGCGCCAAAGTGGTGACCGGCGGCAAGCGCGCCGCCCAAGGCGGCAGCTTTTTCGAGCCGACGGTGCTGACCGATGTGACGACCGACATGATCATCACCAAGGAAGAGACCTTTGGCCCGGTGGCGCCGCTCTACCGCTTCAAGACCGACGATGAGGCGATAAGCATGGCCAACGACACCGAATTCGGTCTCGCCGCCTATTTCTACAGCCGCGACATCGGCCGCATCTGGCGCGTCGCCGAAGGCCTCGAATACGGCATCGTCGGCATCAACGAAGGCATCATCTCGACCGAGATCGCGCCCTTTGGCGGCATGAAGGAAAGCGGCATCGGCCGCGAAGGCTCGAAATACGGCATCGAGGAGTTTCTCGAGGTCAAATACCTGTGCATGGGTGGCATCGACCGGTAGCGGTTTCAGCAGTGCGCCGGGGGCGGTGAGGGATCGTAAAGGCCCTCGTCCCGGCGCGCAGTTCCCGCCATGACCGCCGGGGCTGCGTTCTTCCCAATAGAATTGGACCGATGCGCGAGTCTCTAAATTAGGGATCGCCGTGTTTCAGCCCTTGGTTCCTGAGACAATGAACGCGGTAAAGCCGGCGAGGAACCGCCCCGCTGAATCCGAGTTGCGGAGCTCCTCCCACCACTTTTTCACGTCGGTGGGATCGAGCGCGCCGGCCCGCTGCGCACGCGTCAGGTGCCCTCCGATAAGGAGACCGAGGAACTCGAATCCGATAAAGATCTGACGGGGCACAACTGCGACGTCGATCATGCCGTTTTGGAGGAACATGCGGCGCAATTGACGGCCAATCCAGCCGCTCTGCATCGAGTCGCAAAACGACGAGACGATCCGCCGCGTCGTATCGCGGTACGGGCTATCAATGACGAAGGTGTCCCAGTCGAAATCGAAGATGGAAATTCTGCCGCCCTTCTTGGTGACGCGGACCATCTCGGAAAAAGCCCGAAATGGCTCGGGAACGTGCATCAGCATCCTTTCCGTCCGGCATCCGTCGAACGCGCCGTCTTCGAAGCGAAGCTGCATCGCGTTCCCCACCTCGAAGGTGACTGGAAGGCCGGAGCCGGTCGTTCGCCTCTGGGCTTCAGCGACCATCGCCTCGCTGATGTCTACACCGATCGCAGCGCCCGACGAACCGACACGCCGTGCGATATCGACGACGTCGGTTCCGGTGCCGCAACCGACGTCGAGCACACGCAAGCCCTCGCGCAGATGCAGCCCGTCGAGGATGATCGGCTTGCTCTGTTGGATGTAAGGGTTGGTATTGCCTTGGTCGAGGAAGCGGATGAAGAAGTCCGCATCACCGGTTCGATCGACCTCAGTGAAGAGGGTTACATCCTCGTTCGTCACGTCCCCTTCCCGTGTTCCGCGGCGAACATCCAATCGCACATACGCTGCCTATCGTACCCGACAATTGAACTAAAAATCGCTTCCTACCTCTTATCAGGAGGCGACCGGACTGTGAAGTCTCCCCCGGCAAATCGGGCCGAGGCAGCAGCCATCCGACGAGCAGCGCGAGTGAATTGGGCTCGGGGACGACCGGCTCGCCGTATACAAAAATCGTCCATGGCCACGAGGTCGATGCCTGGCCCTTTGTCCGGCCCCAATGCGGCATTGCCGTTCGTGATCTCTACGCGAGATACGATATCATCGCGGGCGAGATCGCGCCCTTTGGCGGCATGAAGGAAAGCGGCCTCGACCCCGACTCTAGCGGGTCACGGGGGCTCGAAATACGGCATCGAGGAGTTTCTCGAGGTCAAATACCTGTGCATGGGCGGCATCGACCGCTAGTGCCGATCTGAGATCGGCGGGCAGGGGTCATGAGCGGCCTCCGCCCCCGCCAATCGGACATGGCGGGGACCGGGACGGTCGCGTCGACATCCTGCGATGTCGAGAGGCTCTACATCGATGTCGAGGCCGCCGACAAGGCAACCGCCGCTTCCGCGGTCAGCAGCAGAAACGTGAAGCTCTCCTGGAGATAGAGGCGGACCGTCGTCTCGGTATGGCTCAGATAGCCGATCGAGATGTCCTGGCCGACATGGAGATCGAAATCGCCGCCGCGGGTCGAAACGACAAACGCGACGGCGATCGCCGGGGCCCAGATGATCTCGCCGTCGACGATGCGCCGCAGATGCTCCAGGATCGGATAGCCGTAGTCGCGCGCCTCGGCGACCGCGGTGTATTGCTCGGCGCCAAGCAACACCGAATAGGGCCCGTTGACCCCGGCCAGCCGTAACAGGCTGACCGAATGGGCGACCGCATCAGGATAGTTGCGCACATCGGCCGGCAGCGGCTCGATCGGGTTGCTGGTTCCCTGGCGAATGCCCTGGATGCCGCCGGCGGGATAGCCCTCGAAAATCGCCCGGTCCTCGGCAAAAGCGATCTTCTGGGCGGCGTCCTTGGCCGGCTGCCAGTCCGAATCATTGGCGCCGCGCTCGACGTCGTCGATCATCTGGCGATCGAGATCGAACGGGACGCGCAGCTCGACCAGCGGCTTGACCTCGCGCTGGCGGGCGAGGATGCCGTCGCCGGGCGACGCGATATTCAGCAAATGGCCGGTGCCGATCGCGGCCAACGCGGTTCCGCCCGGCCCATGCAGATCGACAATACGGCGTCCGGCAAGATAGCGCTTCAGCGTGCGCGCCGCCTCTTCCTCGATCTGCGCCCAGGCCGCGTCGGAAATCGGGGCAAGTTCGCGATGGAGGTTGTTCATGTCCGGGGTGTTCCTTTGAGTGAGCCGATGCCCAGCGAGCCGTCATCGGGGGACGGGCCGGGCTCGACGGTTTCTGCCGCAGGCGGTGCGGCGGCGGGCGGCGCCGCCGCGCTGGCAAGCTCTTCCAGAAGGGTTGTCGACGGTACAAAGAACAAATTCCCGGTGACCGCCCGGCTGAAATCGAGGATGCGGTCGTAATTGCCCGGCGGCCGGCCGACAAACATGTTGTGCAGCATCTGTTCGATGGTTCGCGGCGAGCGGCTGTAGCCGATAAAGTAGGTGCCGAATTCGCCCTGCCCGACCTGACCGAACGGCATATTGGCGCGGACGATCTTGATCTCGCGGCCATCCTCCTCGATCACGGTCAGCGCGCTATGCGCCCAGCTCGGCTTGACCGTTTCGTCAAGCTCGATGTCGGACAATTTTTTGCGGCCGATGATGCGCTCCTGCGCTTCGGTCGCCAGCGCGTTCCAGGCGGCGATATCGTGCACATATTTCTGCACGATGACATAGCTGCCGCCGGCGAAACCGGGATCCTCCTCGCCGATCACCGTCGCCTCGATGGCTTCGGTGTCGGTCGGATTTTCGGTTCCGTCGACAAAACCCAACAGGTCGCGATTGTCGAAATAGCGAAAGCCGTGGACCTCGTCCGCCACCGTCACGGCGCTGCCCAGCCGGGCCATGATCTGCGCGGCCAGCTCAAAGCACAAATCCATGCGCTCGGCGCGGATGTGAAACAACAGATCGCCCGGGGTCGCGACCGCATGGCGCGGTCCAGAGCGGATCTCGCGAAAGGGATGCAGCTCGGCCGGACGAGGCGCGCCAAACAGCCGGTCCCAGGCCTCCGAGCCAAAGCCGAGAATGCAAGAGAGTCTTGCCGCCGGGTCGCGAAACCCCAAGGCCCGCAGCAGCCCGGCGAGGTCGGCGGCGAGCGATCGCACCGCGGCGAGGCTGTTGTCACCGGGGTTGATCGTCACGACGAGAAAGATCGCCGCCTGCGTCAGCGGCGCGGCCACCGGTTGCGGGGCCATGCCCGAGTTTCCCGCCGCTGCGGGCGTCATCATCGAACAGCACTCCATCGCGCATCGTGGGCCCGGCGAGGGCGTGCGAGGTAGCACGGCGATCTTGCCGGGACAATCCGAAATAGCTGACGGTCGGAACCGATGAACTGCTGCGATGGCCTGCCCGTCTCTCGCGCGGCAGGCTGACCGCCGTGATCGGTGCGGCTAGCGCGGCTGGGCCGGATTGCCCGGCGATTGCCGGCGGCGGGCGGCGAATTGGTTGAGCGCCTCGACCGCCACCGAAAAGCCGATCGCGGCATAGACGTAGCCCTTCGGGACGTGAAACCCCGCCCCATCGGCGATCAATGTCATGCCGATCAGGATCAGAAAGCTCAGCGCCAGCATCTTCACGGTCGGATGGCGCTCGACGAAATCGGACAGCGGCCGCGATCCCCACAACATGATTGCCACGGCGATGACGATCGCCGCCGCCATCACACCAAAATTGGTGGCCATGCCGATCGCGGTGATCACGCTGTCGAGCGAGAAGACGATGTCGAGCAGCACGATCTGCGCGACGGTCGGCACAAAGCGCGCCGGCGCGACCGGCAGCGGCCGGCCGGGCGAGCCGCCGCCCTCCAGGCTGTGGTGGATCTCCCGCGTGCCCTTGTAAAGCAGGAACAGCCCGCCCGCGACCAGCACCAGATCACGCAGCGATACCGGGTGACCGAACGGAGCGAAGAGCGGCCGGGTAAATCCGATGATCCAGGCGATTGCGGCCAGCAAGCCAAGCCGGGTGGCGAGCGCCAAGGCGAGGCCGGTGCGCTGCGCGCGGTGACGTTGCGGCGCCGGCAACCGGCCGGCGAAAACCGCGATAAAGACGAGATTGTCGATGCCGAGCACGATCTCGAGCAAGGTCAGCGACAGCAGGCTCGCCCACAGCCCCGGCTCTATCAGCCAAGCCATTCTCGGCGTCCGGCGCTAGCGGCGAGGAGCGGGCCGAGCGTTCTCGGAGTCACTGCCGGCAAGCGCTTTCGTCGCGTTCGGACGGTCGCCAAACCAGTGCGGGCGCCGCCGCTCGATCCATTCGAGCACATGATTGCGCAGCCGCTGCAGCAGCGGCACATCCTCGGCCAGCAGCAACAGACCCAAGGGCAGCATCCACAGGCCGAAGAACGGCAGGATGCTCAGACCCGCGCCGGCGATCAGCAGGATCGCGGCCGGTATCCGGACCCAGCGCGAAGCGGGCCCGCAACCAGCGCACCCTGTGCCGCAACCGCCTCGGCAGCCGCGCAATCAGCCGCCGCACCCGATGCTCGTCGCGGTCAGCGGCGGTCGCTCCCGAAACCGCCCTATGGGTGCGACCGAGCCCGGCGGCCGGACAAACCGTTTCCGGCGCGGCCCCAAGGGCGCCATTCGCGCGGGCTCGAGAGGGTGGTTTCATCCGTGGCCCCATGCGTTCGAATCGCTCAATCAATCGGCGAGCCTATCGGCGATCCGACATCGCGAAGCCGCCCGATCGCGGCTCGGGCAGATCTTCGCCAGAGGGGCCCGGATCACACGTCAGCTTTACGTAAGAGAACGGCGAGATCGTTCAACCCCGCTGACAACCCCACGCTTGCGCGGCTCGCGGCAAGGAAGGCCGGATCCGGGCGGCGCGACGCGGTCATCCCCGACCGCGCGCGCATTCCATCTGGCCACTCCCGAGCCTAAATGTCGTCTTGTCGGTTCAGTTTGACGAAAGTACATAACCGCCGGTTTCCCGCTATCGCCGCGAGCTAACCGCGTGTATGTTGAACCCCCGGTAGGGGAGGGGCAATCATGATGAAGAATCTGATATTCGGTGCGGCGATGGTCGCCGCTTCGGTGTTCTGCGCGCCGGTTTGGGCGCAGCCGGCGACCGGGACCGCGGCGCCAAGCGCGACGGCGCCCAGCGCCGCTGCGCCGGCGGCGCCGAGCACGACGGCGCCGGCCAAGAAGACAACCAAGCACACCAGTCGGACGCGGCATCCGACCCATCGTCATCATACGATGAACCGGATGCCCGCCGGCGGCAAGGCGACGTCCGGCAACACGACGCAGTAAGCGGCCGGTCGATCACGGCCAAATCGGCTTTCGGCCCGGTGTGCAGACCGGCCGACAGCCAACCAGGCCCCGAGGCGGAGTGATCCGGTTCGGGGCCTGATTGTTTCCGCGTCTCGGGACGGGCCGGCTCGCAGCTTGCGGCCGCCGCCGTTTTAGATCGCGCATGGCTGCCTTCTCGCAGCGCCCAGGGCGAAATCGACGCCTGCCGATTGCTCCCGGGCGATCCAGGTTATAAATGCTGGACGAAATTCTCGCGGTTGAGCGGAGCGGAGTGCATGACGGCGGACGCGGCAACCATTGGCCGGATCGGAAAGACCAGCGAGGTGCGCGCGGTCGGGCTGGTTTCCTCGGCCCATTTTGTCGGCCATTTTCACATGATGGTGGTGCCGCCGCTGTTCGCGCTGTTGACGAGCCGCTGGGGCGTCAACTTTGTCCAGTTGGGGTTGGCGCTGACCGTCTATGCAATCGTTTCGGTCGCTGCGCAATTGCCGATGGGCTACATGGCCGACCGCTTTGGCTCGCGCAAATTGCTGATCGGGGCGTTGTGGCTTGGCGGCTTGTCGCTGGCCTCGGTGGGCATTGTCGACCGCTATTCGTGGTTGCTGGTTGCCGCCGGATTGTCGGGCATCGCCAATGCCGTCTACCACCCCGCCGATTAT
>JAJPIH010000331.1 GCA_021324875.1 Alphaproteobacteria bacterium | reverse complement strand
GTCGACACTTTTTTCGAGCGCTTTTCGATATCTTTGACCACCGCTTCGACCGCGGAATCGATGCCGCGCTTCAGATCCATCGGGTTGAGGCCGGCGGCGACCGCCTTTGCCCCCTCGTGGACGATTGCCTGCGCGAGCACGGTTGCGGTGGTGGTGCCGTCGCCGGCCAGATCGCTGGTCTTCGAAGCGACCTCGCGCACCATCTGGGCGCCCATATTCTCGAATTTGTCGGCGAGCTCGATCTCTTTGGCGACGGTCACCCCGTCCTTGCTGATCCGCGGCGCGCCAAAGGATTTGTCGAGCACGACGTTGCGGCCCTTCGGCCCCAGCGTCACCTTGACCGTGTTGTCCAATATATCAACCCCGCGCAGCATCCGCTCGCGCGCGTCGGTGTGAAAGCGAACTTCTTTGGCAGCCATGGTTTGCTTCCCTCGTCAGCTCCGTTCGACGACACCCATAATGTCGCTTTCCTTCATGACGACGAGTTCCTCCCCGTCGATCTTGATCTCGGTACCGGCCCATTTGCCAAACAGCACCCGATCGCCAACCTTGACATCGAGCGGGTGCAGGCGACCATCCTCGCCCCGGGTACCGGGGCCGGCGGCGAGGATCTCGCCTTCCATCGGCTTCTCCTTGGCCGTATCCGGAATGATGATTCCCCCTTTGGTCTTCTCTTCCTCATCGATGCGGCGGACCAGCACACGGTCCTGAAGCGGTCGAAACTGCACGATCTCCCTCCTAAGCAGCGATGCCGGTGCTACGCGCTCTCTAGCACTCTTGTTGTAAGAGTGCTAACAAAAATTTGGTTGAGCGGCGGGAGAGTCAAGCGCCCCCGGCCCTTGACGTTGAGCCAGCCCGGCCCACATCGAAATTGTCGTCAACTCACTGAGGGGTGTCCTGCGACATGCTTCCACCGGGCCAGTCCGAGTTGCCGACCGCTTGGCATCTGCAACCGAGCGCTAAGTCCAAGATCTAGCCCGGGTGCCAACCTGGGCTGCGGAGACAATCTCCGCGAACCAGCCCCCGCTGCCGCCGATCCGCGCGCGGGGGCTTTGTCTGGGGCGAACCGCGGTTGCGTTTGCCCCCGGCGGCGCTAGGCTCACCTCACCAACCCAACAATAACCTTTGGCCCGATGATCCTCGACGGCTCCGGTCCGACCTCCCGGATCTATTTTTCACAGCGGCTGCGGTTGCATTATGTCGATTGGGGCAACCCCGACGCGCCGCCGCTGCTTTTGGTTCATGGCGGCCGCGACCATTGTCGCAATTGGGATTGGGTCGCCAACGCGCTGCGTCACGATTGGCATGTCCTGGCGCCTGATCTGCGCGGTCATGGCGACAGCCAATGGTCGCCCGACGGCAGCTATACGATCGCCGGATATGTCTACGACTTTGCCCAGCTGATCCATCAGCAGGAGCTGGCGCCGGTTTCGATCGCTGCCCACTCGCTGGGCGGCGTGATCGCCCTGCGCTATGCCGGCATCTATCCCGAAAATGTGCGCCGGCTTGTCGCCATCGAAGGGCTCGGCGCTTCGCCGCGCCGGTCGCGCGAGCGGCGCCGGCGCCCGATCGCCGAGCGGATGCAGGCTTGGATCGACGACCAGCGCGGCCTTTCGGCGCGGGTCCCGCGCCGCTATGCGACCATTGAGGATGCCTACCGGCGGATGCGCGAGGTCAATCCGCACCTCTCGCCCGACCAGGCCCTTCACCTGACCGAGCACGGCGTCAACCAGAACGAGGACGGTACCTATAGCTGGAAATTCGACAATTATGTCCGGGCCGAGCCGCCCTACGAGATGACCGAGACGGACATTCAGGAATTATGGGCCCGCATCACCTGCCCGACCCTGTTGATCTATGGCAAGGAAAGCTGGGCGTCGAACCCGCTTGACGACGGCCGGATCAGCCACTTCAGACAGGCCCGGGTCGAAACCTTGGATGATGCCGGCCACTGGGTGCATCACGACCGCCTCGAAGCGTTTCTCGAACTGGTTCGAGGCTTTCTGTAAAAGCAGGCGGGCGTCGGGAGGCGCCGCCAAGCCAAGTCACGGCGCCGGAAAGATCGGAAACACGACCCGGTCGCCGGGTTTGATGCCGTCGGCCTTGGCGGTCCCGCCATTGAGCTCGATGACCGCCCGCACCGGCGCGGCGGCGGCGATAATCGCGTCGGATTGCGGCACCGCCCGTTCATGGATGTTGACGATGCGCCCGTTGGCGTCGACGAACAGCATGTCGAGCGGGATCAGCGTGTTGTGCATCCACATCGTGGCCACGGTTGGGTGCTTGAAATCGAACAGCATGCCGGCATCGGGCGCCAATTGGGTCCGGAACATCAGCCCGCGCTCCTGCTCGGCCGGGGTCTCGGCGAGCTCGACATTGAACCGCTGCGGTCCTTTTGCCGTCAAAATCGTCAGGGTTTGCGTATTACCGCCGGCTGACTGTCCATTGGCGGCAATTGCCGCGGTTACTGTCGTGATAAATATCAAATAGAATAGAAATTGACGACACGCCAGAAACGAGGAATAGCCAGCTGCAAATCTGCTTCGACCGCAACGATAACTGATCATTCTCACAGCAATCTTCCCGATCGTCGGTGGTGTCGTGATCGGCGACGGCGCCGAGCGCGGCTTGTGCGGCGCAGCCGCGGCCGTTAGGTTGGCGCGGCGAGCATGCACCAAACCGCCCTGACCGTCTTTACCATCGCCGGGCTGCTCGGTGTCGTCAGCTTTTTGCCGCCGGCGGCCGAGCGTTTTGCGATACCTGACAGGGTCCTGCTGGCTGTTGTCGGCATCGCAATCGGCATCGCCACCCAAATCCCCGCGCCTTATCTGTCCGGCGGTGCGGTCCGCGACATCGTCGGCACGCTGCAACATTTTGGCCTTGGCGCTCAATCGCTGCTGTACATCTTTCTGCCGGCATTGCTGTTTGAGGCCGCGCTCCACGTCGATACGCGACAGCTCGGCGACGAAGTTGCGCCGGTGCTGTTGCTGGCGGTGATCGGGGTGTTGGTATGCACCCTGGTGGTCGGGTTTGCGCTGTGGCCTATTGCCCCGGTCGGGATCCTGGCCTGCGTGGTTTTGGGCGCGATCATTGCGACGACGGATCCGAGCGCGGTGGTCGCGATTTTTCGCGATATCGGCGCGCCACGGCGCCTGTCGACGCTCGTGCAAGGCGAGAGCCTGTTCAATGATGCGGCGGCGATTGCGATCTATTCGCTTGCCGTGGCGATCATGACCGGCGCGCGGCCCGCCCATCCCGGCGACGGCATCCTGATCTTTTGCCGCCAATTCGGGGGCGGCATCGCGGTCGGCTTTGCCGCCGGCTGGCTGGTCATGATGGTGATGCCGGCGTTGCGCTCGAGCCGGCTGGCCGAGGCGACCCTGACGATCGGCTTTGCCTATGCGACTTACATTGTCGGCGACCACTATCTGCACGTCTCCGGGGTGGTCGCCGTGGCCGCCGGCGCGCTCGCGGTCAGCGCCGAGGGC
>JAJPIH010000385.1 GCA_021324875.1 Alphaproteobacteria bacterium | reverse complement strand
GGGGAACACATGGCAGCCGCGCACCGCTTCGATGATGCCGGTCTTGGCGCGGGCATAGCGGGGCAGGCGCGTATGTGTGGCGGGGTTGATGTTTTTTGTTCGGACCCGGTCACCGACCTTGAAGCGCGGCGCCTGGTTGGTCGGGCGGGCAAATTCGCCGCGTGTCAATGCCTTGTCGAGCTCGGCCGTGGTCAGCTTGCGCGCAAGGGCCGCCCCTTGCCGCAGCGAGCGACCGGCGGCAATCTCGTCGGCACCGACAAGGCCGTGCTCCACAAGCTGCCGTTCCAGGCCCAGGAACCACCGCCGGTAATAGGACGAACGCAAATATTCGACCGGCGGCAGAGCCTCGATCGAGGCACGACCGCCATCGATCGTCCACAACCCGGGAAAGCCCATCGCCCGCCGCATGGCAAAGACGCGGCCCTCCCAGCGCTCGTGAAACACCGGCTCGTTCGGTTCGGGCTCGACCGGGCCAAACCCGTGCATGCCGCCCATATCGTGGATTGAGTTGGTCATTTTGCGGCCGCCTGATGGGCGCTCCGCGCCAAGCCCGCGCCGATCATGCTGTCGCGGGTGACAAGTTCGGCGAGCCGCTCCTCGCTCCAGCCCTCGGTGTCGCGAGGCCGCATCGGGATTACCAGGAACCGTGTTTCGGCCGTCGAATCCCAGATGCGGATCTCGGTTTCCGACGGCAAAGTCATGCCGAATTCGGCGAGCACGCGGCGCGGCTCGATGACCGCGCGCGAGCGATAGGGCGCGGATTTGTACCAGACCGGCGGCAGGCCCAGCACCTCCCATGGATAGCACGAGCATAGGGTGCATACCACGAGGTTGTGCACGGTTGGCGTGTTTTCGACCGCGATCAGATGGCTGCCGACCGGGCTCACATAGCCCAGCGAATTGGCGGCGGCGGTGGCATCCGCCAAAAGGCGCCGCTTGAATTCAAGATCGACCCACGCCCGCGCCACGATTCGGGCCCCGTTTTTCGGCCCGATCCGGGTCTCGAAGGCCTCGACGATCTGGTCGAGTGCGGCGGGGTCGACATAACCCTTTTCGGTCAGGATGGTTTCGAGGGCTTTGACCCGCGCGTCCATCTCCGACAATTCCGAGCCATGGTCATGGCTATGCGATTGGGAATGATCGTCAGCCATCGCCGTTCCCCGCCTGCCCAAAGGCCACAGTGGTGAGTGAAGCCTCTCTAAACGGAAGCGGCGCGGCGGGCAATCCTGTTTGGTGCGGGCACGAGGTTACGGCCGAAGATCAGGATCGCGCCCGGCGCCGCGCCGAATTGCGAAACCAGCCGCCAGGCTGGGCTTGCTCTTGCACCCGTTGCCGGTGCTCGGCGATCCACGCCTCGGCATCGGCCTCGGTGACAAATCGAGAGACGGTGGTCGGCTCGCTGTTGGGGATGCTGACCTCGACCCCAAACGATCCGTCCGCAAACACGATCACGCGATATGTTGCGCCGGCGTGGGGGTGGGTTTTCAGCTTCGTTCTCCCTGCTTCGCCTCGCGCAGCGGACCGCATCGGCTAAGGCAGCAGATTGGCAGGAAATTCGTTTTCGGCGCCGCATGCCGAGCAGGTTGCGACATCGACGGTGACCCGCTGTCGCGGGCCCATATGCGAAGCGATGACGGCGCCGCAATTGCCGCACAAATAGTCATCTTCGCCGGTGCCGCGAAACAGCGGCCTACAAGCTCGGGCGGGTGATGCTCGCCGGTTGCCGGCCGGGTCACCCTAAGCAAAACAGTCGTCATCGCGAAATCGCGGCTCCTCTTGTCAATCGGTCGAGGCGGTTATGATCGGGCCAGCTGATCCTCCCGAACCACGCGCTCGTGGCCGTCGAGTTGGCTTTTCACCCGATATTGCAGCACGCTCCCCGTTTCAGGCAGCAGGCGGACAATCTTGAACCAGCCTTGGATTGCACCCGTTTGCTGCCGGTCGGGCGAAAAGCGCACCGTCTGACCAAGTGTAAACTTGTGGACCGCCATCTTGTCCTCCTCGCGCACGGGAACCACGCCGCCGCTGATTAGTGGCCTTGCGCCGAAGCCCGATCGCGGCGGCAAGGGAATGTCCTCCGGACGCCATTGCACGCCCCGTCGCCAGCCGCGCTCAATAATCAGACGGCGGCGAGCACGCTCGGCGCGCGTTCCTCAGCCTTGGCAAGATCGGCAGCGCGCGGTCCGTGTTTTTGTCTGGGGGGTCGCCGTCGGTCATTTACGCCGATTGCCAAACTCGCGCCGCGGGCCGCCAGCCGTAATCGGTTGGAGGCTCTGCTGGCGGCGACGCGCAGACCGACATCGCCGCCCGTCAATAACCTTCGCGTTCGAGCCGCCGGCGCAACATCTTGCGGTGGCGCCGGATCGCTTCGGCGGTCTCGCGCGCCCGGCGTTCGGAAGGCTTTTCATAGGCGCGTCGCCGCTTCATTTCGCGGAACGCGCCCTCACGCTGCATCTTCTTCTTCAGCACCCGAAGCGCCGCGTTGATGTCATTGTTGCGCACAAAGACCTGCATGTGCTGTGACCTTTATTGGCTTCGCGTTTCTTCGGTGCCGGCGGTGGTGCCAGCAAAAGAAGCCATAGGGGCTTGGCCCCTTTTCTGACGACCCAGGCTAGGCCTGTTGCAGGTTGACGGCCGACGTCTTGCCCTGGTTGCCGCGTTCGATTTCAAAGCTCAAGCGTTGGCCTTCATGCAGATTACCCAAGCCCGAGCGCTCGACCGCCGAAATGTGCACAAACACATCCTTCGACCCGTCCTCGGGTTGGATAAAGCCGTAGCCTTTTTGTGTATTGAACCACTTTACGGTTCCGATCGTCATCTTCGTCTTTCTCATAAGCAGTAGGGGACCGTCACTAATCGCGAGTGACGGGTCAAACGACGACACTGAACGGAAAGCCGGTCCGGCGCTCGAGCGCTTGGAAGAGCAAGCCGAACGATGAAGAAGTCGACCCACCGGATATGGGCATCCGTTGCGCGCTTCACAAGCCAAAATCCCGCCATTCTTTCGAACAAGTGAGAAGAACCAACAGAACAACCGCGCCTCTGACCCTATTTCGCGGGCGAAGACGGGCTTTCAGCGCATCACCGCGCTGTGGGCATCGCGGATCGCGGGCGGGCGGCTTGCCGTAGCGCCGCGCGGTCGAGAAGCCAAACGCCGCGGCGGCGTCGATCAACGCGTTCACAGACACCGGCACCCGCGCGGCCATCCTTGGCTCTTGGCCGCCCGGCGCCGAACCGCAAAGTCATCCGAGTTCGGCGGTAACTGACGGGATACCGACGCGACCTATGGTTATCCGATGACCGGCCTGGTTGGG
>JAJPIH010000187.1 GCA_021324875.1 Alphaproteobacteria bacterium | reverse complement strand
CGCGGTGGTATCTTTCCCAAAAATCAAGGGCGACGACCTGAAGGTCGTCGTGCCATCCCATTGAATTTTACGGAAAATCTGGAGCGGGCGAAGGGATTCGAACCCTCGACCCCAACCTTGGCAAGGTTGTGCTCTACCCCTGAGCTACGCCCGCGCGGGTGCAAGGCAGCTTGCCGCGAACCCGATTGCTGCCATCATAGCTGCCGTCCGGTGCTTTGCAAGGCCGGTCTCGCCGCGCTTGCCCGGCCCGGCCGCCGTCGGCATGGTCGAGGTATGACGCAAACCCCGCTTACCCCCGACGAATTGTTCGCGCATCTCGATGGCCTCGGGATCGGGCATCGGACCGTGTGCCATCCGCCGGTGTTTACCGTCGCCGATGCTGTCGCGCTGCGCGGCAGCCTTCCGGGCGGTCACTGCAAGAGCCTCTTTTTGAAAGACAAAAAAGGGGCGTTCTGGCTCGCCGTGATGCTCGAGGCGCGGCGCATCGACCTGAACAAGCTCGCCGGCCGGCTCGGCGCGCCGCGCTTCTCGTTCGGCCGCGCCGAGGAGCTTTACGCCGTCCTCGGTGTGCGGCCGGGCAGCGTTACCCCGTTTGCCCTGGTCAACGACCGGGCCCACCGGGTCACCCCGATCCTCGACCGCGAGATGCTCGGCTACGACCCGCTCAACTATCACCCGCTCGTCAACGACCGCACCACCGCGATCGCGCCGCAAGATCTGCTGCGCTTTATCGCCGCTTGCGGGCATCAACCCCACATTATCGACTTGGACGGGCTTGAGCGCGGTTGAACCGCGCCGCGCTGCGTCGGTTTCGCGGATACGGCGCTTGTCTTCACGATTTGCTGCCGCCATGTTGTCAGATGACACACAAGAGGAGAGCAATGCCGGAACCCCTGATCGGCGGCGCTGCTGCCACTCCCGTAAAGGACGTGACGACCGCGAGCTTCATGGCCGAGGTTGTCGATGGGTCCTTCGAAACCCCGGTGATCGTCGATTTCTGGGCCCCGTGGTGCGGTCCGTGCCGCCAGCTCGGACCGATCCTGGAAAAGACCGTGCGCGCCGCAAACGGGGCGGTGCGCATGGTCAAGCTCAATATCGACGAGAACCCCGAGATCGCACAGCAGATGCGCATCCAATCGATCCCGGCGGTCTATGCCTTCAAGGACGGGCGGCCAATCGATGGCTTTGTCGGGGCGCTGCCGGAAAGCCAGGTCAAACAGTTTGTCCAGCGCCTCGCCGGCCAGGGCGGTTCCTCCCCGGTCGCCGAAGCCCTGGCCATGGCCAAAGAAGCGCTGCAGAACGGCGACCACCGCAGCGCCGGCGCGGTATTTTCGCAAATTCTCCAACGTGACCCGGAAAATGTCGAAGCCCAGGCCGGGTTGGCCCGTGCGTTGATCGCCGGCGGCGACCTCGCCAAAGCGCGCCAATTGCTCGACCGCGTCGCCAAGGAGGATGCCGGCCATGGCGAGATCACGGCGGCGCGCGCCGCGCTTGACCTCGCCGAGCAAGCCAAAACGGCGATGGCCGGGGCGAGTAAATTGCGGGCCCGGCTCGCCGCCGATCCCGATGATCACGCCGCGCGGCTCGAACTCGCCACGGCTCTGTTTGGTGGCGGCGACCGCGAGGCCGCAATCGATGAGCTGTTGACGCTGTATAAGCGCGACCGCGAATGGAACGAGCAGGCGGCGCGCAAGCAGCTCCTCAAATTTTTCGAGGTCATGGGCGGCAGCGACCCGCTGACGATCAGCGCTCGGCGGCGGCTGTCGGCCCTGATGTTTTCCTGAAGGGAGGTGCGCAGATGAGCGAGCGGCCAGGTGCGACCGCACTGTGCGAGACCCTGCCGATCTTTCCGCTCGCGGGTGTGTTGCTATTGCCGCGCGGCCGCCTGCCGCTCAACATTTTCGAGCCGCGCTATCTGGCGATGACCCGCGATGCGCTGGCCGGTGACCGACTGATCGGCATGGTGCAGCCGAGCGACCCCAATCAGCCGGCGGCCGGAAACCCGCCGGTCTACCCAACCGGTTGCGCCGGCCGAATCACCGCTTTTTCCGAGACCGATGACGGCCGTTATCTGATCACGTTGACTGGCTTGTGCCGGTTCCGCATCCGCGAGGAATTGCCGTTGCAGAGCGGCTACCGCCGGGTCGTGCCGAAATGGGACGAATTCGCCGGCGACCTGCGCAACCCGCGCGAGCCCGAATTTGATCGCGAACGGCTGCTGCGCGGGCTGCATGCTTATTTCGAAAAGCATCGTCTGCAGGCCGACTGGGACGCCATCAACGCGATCCCCGGAGAGCGGCTGATCACCACCTTGGCGATGGTGTGCCCGTTTGAGCCCAGCGAAAAGCAGGCCTTGCTCGAAGCGCCGGACATCGACGAGCGGGCAAAGCTGCTGACGGCGATTGTCGAGATGGCGGTGATGGACACGCCACGCGAGACCAGCGGGGTTCGGCACTGAGCGCGTCGCCCATGGAGAAACGCATGGAAGGTGCTGCGGAGATCGATCCGCGATTACTGGAGATCCTGGTCTGCCCGTTGACAAAAGGACCGTTGCGCTATGATCGCCAAGCGCAAGAGCTGATCAGCGACGAGGCCGGCCTTGCTTATCCGATCCGCGATGGGATCCCGATCATGCTGGTCGACGAGGCGCGGCCTCTGCGCGACGACGAGAAAGCGGCCGCAAAACGGCTGGCTCCGCCCTGAGGTAACCGGGTGAGCGGGGGCCCGATAGACAGCGGCTCGACGCGCTGGCCCGTTGAACTTCGCCTCAAGCGGGCCCAAAAAGTGCTCGAGATCAGGTTCGACGATGGCAAGAGGTTTGAGCTCCCGGCGGAATATCTGCGGGTTGAAAGTCCATCAGCGGAAGTGCAGGGCCATGGCGCTGGCCAGAAAACATTGGTACCGGGCCGGGCCCATGTCGGCATCATCGGGCTGGAGCCGGTGGGCAATTACGCCGTGCGTATCATTTTCGACGATCTCCATGATACCGGTATCTACTCATGGAGTTATCTCTATCAGCTTGGAGTCGAGCAGCCACAACGTTGGCGCGACTACCTCGATGCGCTTGCCGCCAACGGCCTCAGCCGCGAGCCGCCGCGTTCCTGACCGGCAGAACCGGCTGAAGGGCGCTCAGCCGCGCGACGCTCGCGCCGAGCCGGCGGCCGGCGTCCCGTGCCGGTACTCGGGAACCAGCGTCTCCAGCAGCTGCAGCATCCGCGCCTCGCGCCGATTGCGTGCCGCGTCTTCAACTTCGTCGATCAAGCGCGCGAGCAATCCATAATCGACGGTGCGCGGCGCGGCGAGCCGAATCGCCGGATGGCGCGTCGGCAACAGCGGCTCGTCGGGGTGGAACAGCTCTTCGTGCAATTTCTCGCCGGGTCTCAAACCGACAAACTCGATCGCGATATCGCGGCGCGGACGCAACCCCGCCAGCCGGATCATCTGCTCGGCGAGATCGACAATTCGCACCGGCTCGCCCATGTCGAGCACGCAGATCTTGCCGCGAAAATCCGCCGCATCCGCTTCCGGCGCCAATGCCGCCGCCTGCAAAACGAGTTCGACGGCCTCGCGCACGGTCATGAAAAAGCGGCTGACTTCGGGATCGGTAACGGTCAGCGGCCCGCCGGCGGCGAGCTGGCGCTGGAACAGGGGCACCACCGAACCGGTCGATCCGAGGACATTGCCAAAGCGCACGGTGACATAACGCGTGCCGCCTCCGGCGCGCCTTGCCTCGTAAAGATCGAGCGCCTGGCACAGGCTTTCGGCGACGCGTTTGCTGGCGCCCATCACGCTGGTAGGGTTGACCGCCTTGTCGGTCGAGATCATGACCACTCTCGAGGCGCCAAAGGCTCGCGCGGCCTCGGCGAGATTGCGACTGCCGACGACATTGGTCAGCACGCCCTCGATCGGATTTGCCTCGACCATCGGCAAATGTTTCAGCGCGGCGGCGTGGAACACGATTTCCGGTCGCTCTTCCGCGAGCGCGGCCTCGATCTGGGTCCGCTCGCGCACATCGCGCAGCAGGGTTGCGCGCACCAATGACGGGAAGCGCTCGCGAATTTCGAGGTCGATGCCGTAAAGCGCGAATTCGCTGTTGTCGAGCAAAGCCAAGCGCGACGGCGACAGAGCAGCGATCTGGCGAGACAATTCGGCGCCGATCGTCCCCCCGGCGCCAGTCACCAGCACCCGCCGGCCGGCGATCAGCGCCGACATGCTGGCCCGGTCGAGCACCGCCTGCGGCCGCCCGAGCAGGTCTTCGAGTGCGATCGGTTCGAGCGCATATTCGCGTCGATCCGGGTCGTCCAAATTACGCTGGAAATCGGTCAATTTCGGCAGGCGCGTCAGCGGGATGGCCAGTGCGTCGGCCTGGGCAAGCAGCTTGCGCACCTGCTCGCCGGGCAGGTTTCGAGTGATGATCAGTTTCTGCGGCCGCCGGCCGCGGCGATCGAGGCTGGCGACGACTTCCTCGAGCGAATCGATCGTGCCGAGAACCGGAACCCGATAAATCTCGCGCCCGACCCGTGACGGGCTGTCGCCCAGCACGCCGACCACCCGGTAGACCGCCCGCGGGTTGTGCATCATCTCGCGGATAAAGGTGTCGGCGCCTTCGAGGGCGCTGATCAGCAACACCGGCACGGTCGGATGCTTGGCCCGCTCGAATACGTGGTCGAGGCCGCGATCCTTGAACAGACGATAGGTCAGGCGCGGCCCGCCCAACAACGCCACCAACACAAACCAATTGATCAACAGGGTCGAGCGCGGCAGGGCTTCGAGCCGGGTCAACACGAACATCAGCGGCAGAAAGACCAGGATCGTCAGGCTGACCGCTCGCGCGATGTTATAGAGGTCCGGCAGCGAGGCGTAACGCCAGATCCCACGATAGAGCCCGGTTAGGCGATAGACGACGGCCGCGATCAATGTAAAGGCGAGGATATAGGTCGCCGTCAGGCGCAGCCGGTAACCGATGAGGTCGTTGCCGATCCGCAGGTAGAGCGAGATCACAAACGACAGCGCCGCCATGGCGATGTCGTGCAGATAGGCGAGAACCGCGCGGCGGTTGTCGGGAAGGATCGTCACGCGGGTTCTATAGAGGAACGGTTGGGAATCCGAAACTCACTCGACAATCGACCGGGACCCCTCGCGGGTGAACTGCCGCGACAGACCCCGTGTGAAGCCGCTCTCTTTATGCTGGCCGCCGGCCTGTCTACAATGGCAAAGCATGAGGTGGAAGCAGCTTTATCGGATCCTGCAGCCCGAGGCCGCAGGGGCTGCGGCCCAGGCGTTTCGCATCGCCCATCACAGCATGGTCGTGCTCGGCATCGGCATCATGCTGGCCGATACGGTGGCGACGTGGCGGCAGGCGCATTACCGGCTGCTCGACACCGGCTTTCAGGTCGTCTGCGCCTTTTTTATCGCTGAATACGCGGCGCGGTTGCTGGCGGCGCCGGCCGCGCCCGCCGCTCTCCGCCGCGCTTGGCAGGCGCGGCTCCGCTGGATGGCCTCGCCGGCCGGCTTGTTCGACTTGAGCGGAGCACTGCCCGGGATTCTCGACCTCGCCTTCAGTCCGAAATATGCCAGCCTTTACGGCTTTGTCTGGGTGTTCAAGCTGATCCGCTATTCGGCCGGCTTGGCCAGTCTGCGGCGGGTGATCAGTCGCGCCCGCCATGCCCTGCTGTCG
>JAJPIH010000230.1 GCA_021324875.1 Alphaproteobacteria bacterium | reverse complement strand
GGCCACGCATGACGCGGAACACAAAGCCGGTATAGATCACGATGACCGGCAGAAAGACCAGCGTCGCGATCATCATAATGAACAAGGTTGCCCGGCTGCTCGACGCGTCCCACACGGTGAGGCTGCTGCGCGGGTCGAGTGAGGACGGCAGCAGGAACGGGAACAGGCTCAGCCCGGCGGTCGCGACAATTCCGGCCACACCGACGCTGCTGGCGACAAAAGCCAGGCGCCGCGCACCGGCGCGCTGCCACACCAGGGTCAAGATCAGTGCAAGATAGGCGAGAAAGGGAGCAGCGGCCGTCCACGGATGACGGACGTAGTTCGCCAGCCACGCGCCCGGAATGCGGAGCACGGTCTTGACCAGCGGGTTTGACGGACCCGAGGGATCGATCGCTCCCTGGATCCTATAGCCGTCGATCCCGAGGCCCAGCCAAAGACCGGCCGCCGAGAACAGCACGAGCGCGCTCACCGCGGCCCAGCAGGCGGCGGACGCGCCGCGCCGCGCCAAGGCGCCCTCGGTTTTCAGGGCGAGCCACGCGCCGCCCTGCATCGCCAGCATCGCGACGCTGACCGCTCCGCACAGCAATGCCCAGGGGTTGAGAAGCCCGACCAGCCCGCCCTCATAGCTGACGCGCAGCGTGTCGTCGAACCGGAACGGGACGCCGAGGAACAGATTGCCAAAGGCGACGCCAAAGATCAGCGCCGGCACGATCCCGGAGATAAAAAACGCCCAATCCCAGGCGCTGCGCCAAAACCTGTCGTCGCGCTTGCTGCGGTAATTGATCGCCACCGGCCTCAGGATCAGCGCCGCCAGGACCAGAAACATGGCCAGGTAAAAGCCGGAAAACGAGACGGCATAGAGCGGCGGCCACGCGGCAAAGGCCGCCCCGCCGCCGAGGATGAACCAAACCTGGTTGCCTTCCCAGACCGGGCCGATCGCATTGAGCAAGAGCCGCTTTTCGGTATCGGTGCGGGCGACAAACGGCTGCAGCAGCGCCGCGCCCAGGTCAAACCCGTCCATGACGGCAAAACCGATCAGCAGGACCCCCAAAAAGAGCCACCAGACGAGCCGCAACGCCGCGTAATCGAGCGGTATCACCGCACCCTCCTCAATTCTTGCCCGCGGCCGGCCAAAGCCGGTGCGGCGCCGCCGGCGAGAAAGCCCGGTCCGAGCCGGATATATTTGACAATCAGGTATAGCTCGACGATCGCCAGGGCGCTGTAAAACAGCACAAAACCGGCAAGGCTGAACCAGACATTTGCGGCCGGGACCGTCGAGGCCGCGAGAAAGGTCGGCAGCACGCCATCGATAATCCAAGGCTGGCGCCCGTATTCGGCGACCACCCAGCCGAATTCGGCGGCGAGCCAAGGCAGGGGAAGGCTCAGCAGGGCCAGCCACAGGAACCACCGGCGTTCGAGGTCGCGGCGGCAGGAGAGATAGAATGCGAGCGCAAACAGCAAGATGAAATAAAACCCGAACCCCACCATAAAACGGAATACCCAGAACAGCACCGGGACATCGGGAATGGTGCTCTTGGCCGCCATGCGGATTTCGGCATCCGTGGCGTTTTCGATGTCCGGCCGAAACCGCTTTAAGAGCAGCGCATAGCCAAGATCGCCGACCGCCGATCGAAGTTGCGCCGGCACCTCGGTGGCCTGCGCCGCACGCAGTTGCGCCAATGCCTTATAGCCGATGAGCCCGTTGCGGATGCGCTGTTCGTTCGCGGCGACGAGCTGGTGGATGCCGGGGATCGGCTCGTCGAGCGAACGCGTCCCGATCAGTCCCATGACCCAGGGGATGCGGATTGCAAAGCGGGTGGTTTCGGATTTGAGGTCGGGAACGCCGAACAGGGTGAAGCTCGCCGGCGGCGGTTCGGTGTTCCACATCGCCTCGATGGCGGCCATCTTCATTTTTTGGTTCTGGTCGATCATGTAGCCGCTGTCGACGCCGAGCACGACCACCGACAACGCCGAAGCCAGCCCAAAACTGGCCGCGACGGTCATCGATCGCAGGGCAAATCCGCGATGACGCCGGTTCAGCAGGTAATAAGCGCTGACCGACAAGACGAACATCGAACCGGTCACGTAGCCGGCGCTGACGGTGTGGACAAATTTCGCCTGGGCGACCGGGTTGAACAGCACGTCATAGAACGACGTCAATTCCATGCGCATCGTGGCCGGATTGAAGCGGGCACCGACCGGGTATTGCATCCAGGCATTGGCGATCAGGATCCACAGCGCGGAAAGATTGCTGCCGATCGCAACCAGCCAAGTCACGGCGAGGTGGGCAGGCCGGCTCATCCGGTCCCAGCCGAAAAAGAACAGGCCGATAAACGTCGCTTCGAGAAAAAACGCCATCAGCCCTTCGATCGCCAGCGGCGCCCCGAAGATGTCGCCGACATAATGCGCGTAATAGGCCCAGTTCGTGCCGAACTGAAATTCCATCGTGATGCCGGTGGCCACCCCCATCGCGAAATTGATGCCAAACAAAATCCCCCAGAACCGGGTCAACTCCCGCCAGATCGGGCGGCCGGTCATCACATAGACGCTTTCCATGATGGCCAGCAGCACCGACAGCCCCAAGGTCAGGGGCACGAACAGGAAGTGGTAAAGGGCGGTCAGCGCGAATTGCAGGCGCGAGAGCTCGACGACATCGATCGGCGGCATGTCAGCGCATTCCGTGGCTTGGTGAAGACGGGCCCAGGATCGACGTCGCGACACTCGACGCGTCGGCATGGGTTTGATGCGCCGGCCCGAAGCACAGCCCATACAACAGCGCCAAAGCCAAGGCCTTGGCGGTCAGCACCAGCGCGATTTCGCGGCGCAGCCCCCTCGGCCCTATCGAGCCGCCGGATTGGGCGATCCCGGTCATCCTATCCGCTCCGAGCTTGTGCGCCGGCCAAGGGCCGTGCTTGGGTCCGGTCCCGCTTATCGCGCCGACGATCGCATCGCCTTAATCTAGATCAATGATACAGTTTGCACCCATTCTTTAGGAGGCCCGTGGATGTGAATTGATTAGTGCTTCGGCGCCGGGCCAAAATCCTGGTAAAGCAGGGCGGCGAGCGCCTTCAGCGCCGCATCCGCCTTGTCGCCCCCGCGGTTGGTCATCAGCACCATCGCAAAATCGTATTTTGGCTGGAGCATGATGTAGGCCAGATTCAACTGGTTCGAGCCGCCATGAAACAGAAACGGCTCGGACGAAAAGGGCATGCCGACCTCACCCATGCCGAGCCCGTACCCGCCCTGCGCGGGGGTGCCCACCGCCGCCCCCGGCTTGGGCGGCATCGTGATGACCATCTTGTGCAGCGTTTCAAATGTCGCGGGTTGAACCAGTGCCGGCGGCCGTTTGCCGGCGCCGGCATGCCAGCCGGCCCACACGGCAAAATCGAGCACCGACAGGTGGACGGTGCCGGCCGGGCCGAGGACCAACGGGTTGTCGCCGTTGGGACCGGCCAGCATTGCCTTGAGCTGCCCGTTTGCCAGGGTGAGGTGGCCGAGCGGCGCATCGACCCGGCCAAGGCTCGATTGCGGGCCAAATCCGGCCGTTCGCAGGCCGAGCGGGTCGAAAATGCGGGTGGCGACCAGCTCTTCCCAGGTCTTGGCGTTGAGCCTTTCGATGATTGCACCGGCCAGCAGATAACCGAGATTGGAATACGCAAAAGCGGCTCCCGGTTTCGACTGTAGCGGCTGCTTGACGAGCCGGGCCACGATCCAATAGCGCAATTCGTCGAGATTGCCGGGCTGGGCGAGCGATTGTTCGAGCAGTCGCTCTTGCGCCGGGTTGTCGCCGGGAATGCCGCTGGTATGCGAGAGCAGCTGGGTGAGGGTGACCGCGCCGATGCCTGGCGCCATCGCCGCGACCAGCTCGGGAAAGATCGCGGCGACGGTCGTATCCCAGCCCAGCCTGCCGCTCTCGACGAGCATCGCCGCCAGCAGCGCGGTCATCGCTTTGGTGTCGGAGCCGATGTGAAAGCGGTCGTCGATCGTGACCGGGATGTGCGTCGCCACGCGGCGTGTGCCGACCGCCCCGGCGGCCACGATCCGCCCTTGTTGCACCACCGCTGCGGCCAGTGCCGGCAGCTGGTATTCGGCGGTGAAGGGTTCGAGACGGGGGGCCAATGCCGCAAAGGCGGCGGCTGGCTCTGCCAAGCCGGCGGTCGGCGCCGCCGCCGCGAGCACCGGTAGCGTCAACAATTCCCGCCGCAGCATCGGCGTTGCCGCGATGCGCCTTAGCCGGCGATGGGCTGCGCCGCGGGCTCGGCCGCAAGCTCGGCCGACGGGTTCGGCCGGTCGGCCGCCGCGGCTTCCTCTTGCAGCATCAGATTGTCTTTCACGGCGCTGAGCGTGGTGATCAGCGCATCGCGCGCGCCCGGCGCAAGGCCGGCAAAGGCCTCGGCGCGGATCGCCAGGTTGATTTCGAGAATGCGTTCGACGACCGGATGCGCGGCCGGCATCAACCACAAGGTCCGCACCCGCCGATCGGTCGGGTGGGCGCGCCGCTCAACCAGCCCCTCTTCATTGAGCTTGTCGAGCATCCGCACCAACGCAATCGGCTCGATGTCGAGCCAATTGGCCACTTCGGCCTGGCTCACGCCCTGCTTGCGGGCGATGTACAGCAGCACCGCCGCCTGCCGGCGGGTAATCGGCAGCCCGGTCTGCCGCGCCGCGCGCTCGAAGCGGCGTTTGACGAGCCGCGAGACGTCATGGACCAGAAAGCCGAAATTGCGATCGGCGCCGGCGACGGCGCCACGCTCGCCGGCGGGGGGAAGGTTGCGCGACATCGCCGCTACTCCGCTTCCTGGCGCTCGCGCACGAGCACCGCCGCGGGTTCGGCGCTCAGGGCTTCGGCCATGCGCGAGGGACGGTAGGGGCGCCCGAGCCAGCGGGCGAAGCGATCGAGATAGAGATAGATGACCGGGGTCGTGTACAGCGTCAGCCATTGCGAGATCAACAAGCCGCCGATGATCGCCACACCCAGCGGCTGGCGCAACTCGGAGCCGCCGCCCTGGCCAAAGGCGATGGGCATCGCCCCAAACAGCGCCGCGAAGGTGGTCATCATGATCGGACGGAACCGCAGCAGGCAGGCCTGGTGGATGGCTTCGCGCGGGCTCTTGCCTTCCAGCCGCTCGGCCTGCAAGGCAAAGTCGATCATCATGATCGCATTCTTCTTGACGATGCCGATCAACAGAATGATGCCGACGATCGCGATGACCGACAAATCGTAATGCAGCAGCATCAACAGCAACAGCGCGCCGACGCCGGCCGAGGGTAGCGCCGAGAGGATCGTGATCGGGTGGATGTAACTCTCATAGAGGATGCCGAGCACGATATAGACGACGAGGATCGCGGCGGCGACCAGCAACGGCATCGACGACAGCGACGCCTGGAAGGCCTGCGCCGTACCCTGGAACGAGGCATTAAGCGTCGGCGGCACACGCAGCCGTTCGGTCATTGCCTGGATGGCATTGACCGCCTGCCCGAGCGACGCGCCGGGGGCCAGATTGAACGACAGGGTCACCGCCGGGAAGATCCCTTGATGGTTGATAATCAAGGGCTCGGTCTTCCGTGTGAAATGCGTGAAGGTGCTGAGCGGCACCTGGACGCCGCCCGGACCCGAGACATAGATCTCGGACAGGAGATTGGGGTCATGCTGGTAGCGCGGCTGCACTTCGAGCACGACCTTGTATTGGTTGGTCGGGGTATAGATCGTGGCGACCTGCCGCTGGCCAAAGGCGTCATAGAGCGTCTGGTCGATCTGGTTCATCGACAATCCGAGGCGATAGGCCGTGTCGCGGTCGACGTCGATCGCCAAATGCGCCGCCGCTATCTGTTGATCGGAGGCGACATCCACCAATTGCGGCAGTTTCCTCATCTCCCTTTCGAGGATCGGCGCCCAGTGATTGAGTTCGTCGTTGTTCGTGTCGGTCAGGGTGTATTGGTATTGGGTGCGCGACAGCCGGCCGCCGACCGTGATATTTTGGGGCACCTGCATGTAGAATTTGGCGCCCTCGATGCCGGCCACCTTTTTGCGGATGCGGGCGATGATCTGTTCCGCGGTGAGGTCGCGCTGGTCATAGGGTTTCAGGCCCCAGAAGATGCGCGCGGTGTTCTCGGCGGGGTTGTAGGGGGTCGCACCGTCATAGGAAAAGACGCCCTCGACACCCGGTTCCCGGCTTACGATGTCGACCACCTGGCGGCGAATCCGGTCGGTCTGGGCGAGTGAGGCATCTTGGCGCACGTCAAGCTCGCCAAAGACGAAGCCGGTATCCTGTTGCGGGAAAAAGCCTTTGGGGATTTTTACATAGAGGTACCCGGTCGCCAACATCAGCAGCAGCGTCGCCAACAGGGCCGCGAATTGGTGGCGGAAGATGAAATTGAGCCCGCGGTCATAGCGGCGCAGCACCGCTTGAAAGACGCGTTCGGCGCCTCGGTTAAAGCGGCCTTTGGGATGCAGTCCTTCTTGCTTCAAGAACAGCGAGCACAGAACCGGGGTCAAGGTTAGCGAGATGATCGCCGACGCCATCGCCGCAACCGCCACGGTCACCGCAAACTCACGGAACAACCGTCCGATGATCCCGCCCATGAAGAACAGCGGGATGAACACCGCGATCAGGGAAAAGGTGATCGAAATGATCGTGAAACCGATCTGCCCCGCACCTTTCAGCGCGGCGTCGAACGGGCGCATGCCCTGCTCGATATAGCGGACGATGTTTTCGATCATCACGATCGCGTCGTCGACAATGAAGCCGACCGAAATCGTCAATCCCATCAGCGAGATGTTGTCGATGCTGTAGCCCCCGACATACATGACGCCAAAGGTGGCGAGCAGCGACAGCGGCACCGCCAAGCTCGGGATCACCGTCGCCCACACGGTTCGCAAAAACAGGAAGATCACGACGATCACGAGACTGATCGTGAGCAGCATCGTGAATTGCACGTCGCGGACCGAGGCGCGGGTCGTCTGCGACCGGTCCGACATCAAATCGACATGCACCGCCGGCGGCAGCGATTGCTCGAGCTTCGGCATCAGCGCCTGAATCCGGTCGACCACGTCGATCGTGTTGGCGCCCGGGGCTTTCTGGATCGCGATGCCCTCGGCGCGCTGGTCGCGAAACCATGAGCGCAGCCGCTCGTTCTGCACCGAGTTGATGACGTCGCCGACATCCTTGATGCGAACCGGGGCGCCGTTGCGGTAGGCGATGATAATGTTGCCGTATTGCGCGGCGTTATACAGCTGATCATTGGTGTCAAGCGCAATCGCTTGATGCTCGGTCTCGATCTCGCCTTTTGGGTTGTTGACGGTGGCGGCGGTCAATGCGCTGCGCACGTCTTCCAGTCCGATCCCCTTGGCGGCCAGCGCCGCCGGGTTGATCTGGACGCGCGCGGCATATGGCATCGAGCCAAAGACAAAGACCTGCCCCACGCCCGGCTGGGTCGACAAGCGGTCGGCAAGAACGTTGGTGGCGTAATCATCGACCTTGTAGGGCGGCAGAGCGTCGTAGTGGATCGCATAGATCAGGATGGCGAAATCCGCCGGGTTCACCTTGCGATAGGTCGGCGGTGTCGGCATGTCCTTGGGCAGCAAGCCGCTCGCCGCATTGATCGCCTGTTGCACGTCCTCGGCGGCGCCGTCGATGTTGCGGTTGAGGTCGAATTGCAGCGTGATCGAGGTGATCCCGACGCCGCTCCATGACGTCATCTGGGCCAAGGACGGGATCGAGGTGAATTGCGTTTCGAGCGGGGTGGCGACGGCCGAGGCCATCGTCTGGGGGTCGGCGCCCGGATATTGTGCGGTCACGGTGATCGTCGGAAAATCGACATTGGGCACCGGCGCCACCGGCAACAGGTTGTAGGCGCCGATCCCGAACACCAACACCCCCAGCATCAACAGTGAGGTGGCGATCGGCCGTCGGATAAAGGGTTCGGAGATACTCATTTAGCCACTGCTCTCATTGCTATGCCAGGTCGGGCGGCGGCCCGCCGCGCGGGCCTTCGCCCATCGGTGTCATTTCGGGATCATTCCGCGCCGTGACGGATCGGCATGCTGCCGGAGCCGGCGTCGCCCGCCAGGGCTTCGGCCATGCGCGAGGGTCGATACGGGCGCCCAAGCCAGCGCGCGCAGCGCTCGAGATAGAGATAAATGATCGGCGTGGTATAGAGCGTTAACCACTGCGACACAAGCAGTCCGCCAATAATCGCGATGCCGAGCGGCCGGCGCAGTTCGGAGCCCGCCCCTTGGCCCAGCGCGATCGGCAAACTTCCAAAGAGGGCCGCAAACGTCGTCATCATGATCGGCCGAAAGCGCAGCAGACAGGCCTGGTAAATCGCCTCGGCCGGGCTCTTGCCCTCGATCCGTTCCGCCTGGAGGGCGAAATCGATCATCATAATCGCGTTCTTTTTGACAATGCCGATCAGAAGGATGATGCCGATCATCGCGATCACGCTCAGATCGTAATGGAGCAATATTAATGCCAACAACGCGCCGACGCCGGCCGAGGGTAGGGCAGAGAGGATCGTGATCGGGTGAATGTAGCTTTCATAGAGCACCCCGAGGACGATGTAGACGACGAGAATGGCCGCCGCCACCAATAACGGCATCGACGACAACGACGCGCGGAATGCTTGCGCCGTCCCCTGAAACGATCCGTCCAGCGTCGCCGGCAGCCGCAATTGCGCGCTCAGCGCCTGGATCTTGTCGACCGCTTGCCCGAGCGAACTGCCGGGCGCCAAATTGAACGACAGGGTCACGGCCGGGAACTGGCCCTGATGATTGACCGACAGCGATTCAATCTTTTTGGTCAAATGGGCGAAGGCGCTGATCGGGATTTGGGCCCCGTTTGGGCCGGCAACATAGATCTTGGACAGGGCGGTCGGGTCATCCTGGAACTGCGGCGCGACCTCGAGGATGACTTTGTACTGGTTTTTGGCCGTGTACATCGTCGCCACCTGGCGCTGACCGAAAGCGTCGTACAGTGTCGCATCGATCAATGACGGCGAGATGCCGAGCCGCGAGGCGGCGTCGCGGTCGATCTCGATGCCGATATGCGGGGCGGCGACCTGCTGGTCGGAGGCGACGTCCTCCAATTCCGGGAGTTTTTTCATCGCGCGCTCGAGGATCGGCGCCCAATGATAAAGTTCGTCGGGATCGGTGTCGGTCAGCGTATATTGATACATCGTCCGGCTGAGCCGACCGCCGACGCTGATGTCCTGACCCGACTGCATAAAAAATTTGACGCCTTGGACCGCGGCGACTTTCGGGCGCAGCCGCTGGATGATCTGGTTCGAGGTCAGTGAGCGCCGATCGTGCGGCACCAGCTGAATAAAGATGCGCGCGGTATTTTCGGTCGGGTTGTAGGCGGTGGCGCCGGTAAAGGCGAAAACGCCGGAGACGTTGGGATCCTTGCGCACGACATCGACGATCTGCTGCACCAGCCGCGCCATGCCGTTGAAGGAGATGTCTTCGCGGGCATCGGCCTGACCGAAAATAAAGCCGGTGTCCTGTTCCGGGAAAAACCCCTTCGGGATTGTTATATAAAGATAGCCGGTCACGCCGATCAGCGCCAAAGTCAGCAGCAAAGTCGGGAGCTGATGGCGAAAAACAAAGTCAAGACCATGTCGATAGCGGCGCAGCATCCAATTGAAGCCGCCTTCGAGCGCTCGGGTCAGCCAACCGGTTCCGTGCAAATTCTGTTCTTTTAAAAAAAGCGAACACAATACCGGGGTCAGGGTTAG
>JAJPIH010000208.1 GCA_021324875.1 Alphaproteobacteria bacterium | reverse complement strand
CGACCGCCGAATTTACGGTTAATTAGTTGCCGGCCGGCGAAAATCGGCTAAGCAGAGAGCGACTGCGCCGCACTCACGGCGGGCCGTGAGCGTGCATTGCCGTCGCCGCCGACGCGGCGCGCGGAGCGGGCGCGATATCCGGGACACGGAAACCGACGAATGCGAGCATGGATGATCGTGGTGGCGAGCGCGGTGGTGGCGCTCGTCGCGGCCGCGGCGCTGCTGCGACCGGAGCTGGCGGCGATGCCAAGATCGGGGATCTGGCCGAGCCTGCTGCCGCTGTTGCCGAGTTTTGTGGTGGTAATGCTCGCGGTTTATGCGCTGGTGGCGCTGCTGGCGACGGCCGGCGTACTGGTCTGGCAGGCGCTGCGGCTGCGCCGCCGCCTCGCGCATACCCCGCCCTATCAGGGTCCCGCCCGGCCAGATTGGACGGCGGCGTTTGATGGCAGCCCATTCGCCCGGCTGGCGCCGCGCACGGCCTTGGTGCAGCCTTATCCGCCGCCGGCCGATGGAACCGTCGTGACCCGGCATCGCTTTCGGCCGCTTGAGGCGCGGCAGGAAGTCGCGCGCCTTTTCTATATCGGTGCAGCGCGCGTCCAGTTCTTCAGCGCGGTGGTCATATTGGCGGCGGCGGTGGCGCTGGGGATCGCTCAGACCCAGGCCCCGTTGCCCGGGGTTCCGGGATCGATCCCGGCGGTCCCGGCGGCGCTGGCGGTTGCGGGGCTTGTCCTGCTGGCGCTGTTGATGCGCGTCGCGGTCGATGTCGCGACCGAGCCGCTGATCGAGGCGATCGCGCGCCTGCCGGCCGAGCCGATCGAGGCTCGGTTGCTGCGCCGGGCGGTGGATTTGCTGGCCGACCGGGCCGGCGCCCAGCTGCCGCAGGCCACCGCGCCGGCCGGCGCTGCGGCGCCGATGCAAGAGCGGCTCGGCCAGGTGTTCGAAGAGGGCCAGCGGGCATTGGTCGAAGCGGTCGGGCGGCTGTCGGCGACGACCGATGGGCTTGCCGCGACGACCCGCTCTTCGGTGAAGGCGCTCGAAGCCGCGGTTCGTGCCCTCGAGCAACGCGAGCAAATGGTGACGAGAGAAATTGCCGTCGACGCGGGTGGCCTTGCCGATCTGCGCGAGGCGGTGGTCTCGCTGACCGCGCTTCTGCAAGCCGTCCGCAGCCCTGCGGCCCCGCCCGGCACCGCGCTCGAACCGGCGGGACGGCCCGAGCGCGAACCCGATCTTGCGGTCGAACTGCGCAAATTGCTGCAGGAAATCGAAGCGACCGGTTAAGCGATCCAACTCCCCCCTCCTGAACCGGCGTTCGGCAATTCCGGTCGTGCTCTCCGGTCTTGGCCGGCAGATTGCCCCGATGACTGGGCCCGTCAGCGGCGGGGAGGGAGCGCGGCGGTACGGTCGCTCCTGGCAGCGGCCCCGTGGGAGGCAGTCGAGCAGCGGCCCGCCGGTCTCGTTCCTTCGGCCCGCCAGGCGCGGCGATCCGCGGCGCCGATAGGGCTGCGGCCGCCGACCGAGCACCGGGCCGCGCCGCCTCGGCCACCCTCGCACCGCTGTCCGAATTCGGCTACATGCTGCACACTCGGCAGTCCAAATTGTCGGTCCAGCGCCGGAGTAAGAAAACGCAATGCCCGATACCTCTTATGACTTGATCGTCCTTGGCGGCGGGCCGGGCGGCTATGTCGCGGCAATCCGCGCCGCCCAACTCGGGATGAAGACGGCGGTGGTCGAGCGTGAGCATCTCGGCGGCATCTGCCTCAATTGGGGGTGCATTCCGACCAAGGCGTTGTTGCGCAGCGCCGAAATCGCCCACCTGTTGCGCCACCTCGACCAATACGGCTTCTCAGCCAAGGACATCCGCCATGATGCGGCAAAGGTCGTGGCGCGGTCCCGGGCCGTCGCCAAGCAGCTTTCGAACGGGGTTGCCTACCTGCTCAGGAAAAACAAAGTCACGGTCTATGACGGCGAGGGCCGCATCGCCGGAAAGGGGCGGCTTGCGGTCAGCAAGAACGGCGCCTCGGTTGCCGAACTGACCGCCCCGCACCTTGTGCTCGCAACCGGGGCACGCGCACGCGCGCTGCCCGCGATCGAACCCGACGGCAAGGATGTGTGGACCTATAAAGAGGCAATGGTGCCCGCCGCCATTCCGAAATCGCTGCTGGTCGTCGGATCGGGCGCAATCGGTATCGAATTCGCCAGCTTCTATCGGGACATGGGCGCGGAGGTGACGGTCGTCGAGGTCCTCGACCGGATCTTGCCGGTCGAAGACGAAGAGATCTCGGCCTTTGCCCGCAGTTCCTTCGAGCAGCAGGGCATCAAGATCCACACCGGGGCGACGGTCACCGGATTGGAAAAGGTTGACGGGGTTGTCACGGCCCATATCGACGCGGGCGGCGCGACGAGCGCGGTGGACGTGGAAAAGGTGATCCTCGCGGTCGGCATCGTCGGCAATGTCGAAAATATCGGGCTTGAAGCTACGGGTGTCGCCGTCGAGCGCGGTCACGTCGTCGTCGATGAATGGTTGCGCACCGGCGAACCGGGCATCTACGCGATCGGCGATCTTGTGGGTCCGCCCTGGCTTGCGCACAAGGCGATGCATGAGGGCGTCGTCTGCGTCGAGCATATCGCCGGGGTCAATGACGTGCATCCGCTCGACCTCCGCAACATCCCGGCCTGCACCTATTGCCGTCCCCAGGTCGCGAGCGTCGGTTTGACCGAAAAGGCGGCGCGCGAGGCCGGCTACACCGTCAAAATCGGCCATTTCAAGTTTATCGGCAACGGCAAGGCGATCGCTTATGGCGAGCCGGAGGGCTTTGTCAAAACCGTCTTCGACGCCGCAACCGGCGAGTTGTTGGGCGCGCATATGATCGGCGCCGAGGTGACCGAGCTGATCCAGGGCTTTACGATCGCCAAGACCCTCGAAACCACCGAGGCTGAATTGATCCGCACCGTCTTCCCGCACCCGACAATCTCGGAGACCATGCACGAGGCCGTGCTTGACGCCTATGGGCGCGCCCTCCACTTCTAGCAGCGGCCGCCATTGCGCGCAAAGCCGAGCAATCCCGTGCCATTGGAGTGTGAATTGACCAAGATTGCTTTGGCGCTGCGACGCTCGCCATGACCGGTCCCGAGATCGCCGATCCCGCGCCGAGCCATCCGCAACCGGCCCATCGACCCGATCAGCCGGTTCTGCGCAAGCCCGAATGGCTTCGGGTCAGGGCGCCGGGCTCGCCTGAATACCGCGCCACCCAAAGGCTGATGCGCGAATTGCAGCTCAATACCGTGTGCGAAGAGGCGGCGTGCCCGAATATCGGCGAGTGCTGGAAGCAGAAGCACGCCACGGTCATGATTTTGGGCCGGGTCTGCACCCGCGCCTGCGCATTCTGCAATGTCGCGACCGGCCGCCCCGATCGTCTCGATCCCGGCGAGCCAGGGCGTGTCGCCGCGGCGGTGGCGGCCCTCGGCCTGTCGCATGTCGTTGTCACCTCGGTCGATCGCGACGATCTCGCGGATGGCGGAGCCGGCCAGTTCGCGCGCACGATCCGCGCGATCCGGACCGCCGCGCCGGCCACCACGATCGAGGTTTTGACCCCCGATTTTCTGCGCAAAGACGGGGCGCTCGAGACCGTCATCGCCGCCCGCCCCGACGTCTTCAATCACAATCTCGAGACCGTGCCGCGGCTTTACGCCGAGGTCAGGCGGGGGGCGCGATATTATCATTCATTGCGCCTGCTCGATCGGGCCAAGCGGCTCGATCCGACGATTTTCACCAAATCGGGGATCATGGTCGGTCTTGGCGAGGACAGCAGCGAAGTGTTGCAGGTGATGGATGATTTGCGAGCGGCCGAAGTCGATTTTCTGACCATCGGGCAATATCTGCAGCCAACCCCCAAACATCACCCGGTCGTGCGCTTTGTCGCGCCGGCGGAATTCGCCGCCTACCACCGGCAGGCGCTGGGCAAGGGGTTCTTGTTGGTTTCGGCCTCGCCGCTGACGCGCTCCTCCTATCATGCGGGTGAGGATTTCGCGCGATTGCAAGCGGCCCGCGCCGCTCATTGCGCCACCGGCTGAACCGCGCACATGCCGACCCACGCCGAACAGCGTGTGCTTGCCTACACGCCGGAACAGCTTTTCGATCTCGTCGCCGATATCGAGCGATACCCGGAATTTTTGCCGTGGTGCCGCGGCGCTCGCATTCGCGAGCGGCAGCCTCGGCTCATCGTTGCCGATCTGATCATCGGCTTCAAAATGTTCCGCGAGCGTTTTACCTCGCGGGTCGAGCTCAACCCGCCGCGGCGGATCGATGTAACCTATGCGGAGGGGCCGTTTCGCTATCTCAACAACCATTGGATATTTGACAAGGTGGCCGGAGGCTGCCGCATCGATTTCTTTGTCGATTTCGAATTCAAATCCCGGGTATTGCAAAAGGTCATGGAATTGCTGTTCGGCGAGGCGGTGCGGCGCATGGTCGCTGCCTTTGAGGCGCGGGCCCGCGACCTCTACGGCCCCCGCTTGTCGACCGGCACCGACCGGGCGGCGGAATAACCCAGGCCTGCGCCGGCGATCTGCCGCCGACGGCGGGGCTGCGCTGGCCTAATCTACGTCTCGCAACCGGCCGATCGCGGCGCTTCGCCGCCGCCGCGTTGCGCCTTATCCTGAAGCGCGACTGCGATGGAGGGCCGAATGCCGGAAAAGGCGAGAGTCTATGCGAGCGTCGGGCCGCGGCTGACGCATTGGGAACTCGACATTGACAGCGCGGCCCTGACCCGGCGCGAAAGCGTCGAACTGCCGGCCAATATCCATTACGTCTGGCCGCACGCATCGCACCACTATCTTTACGCGGCAACGAGCAATAGTGCGTCGGGGATCGGGGGCTTTGTCGGCGACCGCCATCACGTCACCGCGTGGCGCATCGATGCGGCGACCGGGGCATTGTCGCCGCACGGCGCGGCGATCACGCTGCCGACCCGACCGATCCACCTGACCAGCGACAACCCCTCGCGCCATCTGTTGGTCGCATTCAGCAACCCCAGCGGGGTGCGCGTCTACCGCATCAACCCCGACGCAACGCCGGGCGGCGAAATCGCCCAGACCGCCGCGATCGATCCCGGCATTTATGGTCATCAGGTGCGGGTCAGCCCCGACAACCGCCTCGCGATCCTGGTGACGCGCGGCCACGACGCGGCCGGCGGCAAGCCGGAAGAGCCGGGGGCGCTGAAGGTCTTCCGCTATCGTGACGGACAGCTGACCGATGAGGTCTCGGTGGCGCCCGATGGCGGCTATGGCTTTGGTCCGAGGCATCTCGATTTTCACCCGACGCAGCCTTGGGTTTATGTGTCGCTCGAGCGGCAGAACCGGCTCGACATGTTTGCGCTGGCGGGCGACCGGCTGTCGCCGACGCCTTTGTTCAGCAAGACCACGCTTGCCGAACCCGGCAACATCCGCGGCCGCCAGGTGGCGGGGACGGTTCATGTCCATCCCAACGGCCGCTTTGTCTATGTTGCCAATCGTGCTTCGAGCACCCTGGGCGAAGGTGCACAGCGCGTCTTTGCCGGCGGCGAGAACACGCTTGCGGTCTTCGCGATCGACCCCGCGACCGGCGGGCCCGAAGCGATCCAGCACGTCGATACGCGCGGCATCCACTGCCGCACCTTTCACATCGATCCTTCGGGCCGGATCCTGGTGGCGGCGCATATCATCGGCCTGCCGGTGCGCGACGGCGCAGCGACACGCATCGTGCCGGCCTGTCTGTCGCTGTTCCGCATCGGCAACGACGGCCGGCTCGACTTTGTGCGCAAATACGATGTCGAGGTCGGCAGCGAGCAGATGTTCTGGATGGGAATGGCGTAGTCTGTGTGCCCGGGCGGAGAGCCGACCCCCTCCCGCGCCGGTCAAGGCCCGACCCCTGCCTTGCCGCGCGTCTTGCCTCCGCCCGGACGGGACAGCAAAGCGAGGGAATAGGACGCGAAAATGGCGGAATATGTCGATCCTAAGACCGGGGCGCGCTGTTTTCAGGCCATGGTCTCGATGCGTGACGGTGTGCGTCTCAACACCTTTGTGTTCCTGCCCTCGGACGGCGGATCGCGGTGGCCGGTGATTATGCAACGCACGCCGTACGGCATCGCCGCGACCAACGCCCAAGACAAATACGATTGCCGCAACGCCTGGCTGCCAAGCGAGGCCGAACCGATGCGCGGCTCGATCCTGCGCGGATGGCGGGCGATCGTTGCTCATGGCTATGCCGCGGTTTACCAGGACACCCGCGGCCGTCACGGATCGGAAGGCGAGGATCGCGTCTATGCCGATGATGCCGCCGACGGGCATGACACGCTCGACTGGATCGCCGGCCAGCCCTGGAGCAACGGTCGGGTCGGCGTTTCCGGTTCGTCGGCGGGGGCGACGACCGCTTTCGCCGCGGCCTCAACCCGGCATCCGAGCCTTGTTGCATTGTTCGCGCAGGCCGGCGCGTCGAGCATCTATGACGATGTGGTCTATGAGCGCCAGTCGATCGAGATGGAGCGTTTGTGGCTGTGGGTGGCGCGCAATATCCCCGGCCTGTCGGCCTCGCATCGCACCGCGGTCATGCGGCGTCTGGGGATCGGCGCCGACGAGCTTGAAATGGCGGCTGAGGCGGCGGCCGAGCGCTATGCCCGCCTCGACCAAGCCTGCCGCGCCGAGCCGCCGTTCATCGACTCGCCGGATTGGATGCGGCTGCCGCTGACGCGATACCCGGATTTCGCGACCGGCCAGCCTTTCCTCGACGAAATCATCACCCACCCGGCCCCCGACGGGTTCCGCGCCGCTCACAACTTCCGCCGCACCATCGATATCCCCGGATTTCATGTCACGACCTGGTTTGACATATTCCTGACCAGCGTCGTCGCCGCGTTTTCGGAAATCCAGGCGCGTGTCGGTAACCAGAAGTTATGGATCGGGCCCAACGAGCATTATTTCGTCTACCACGCCAATTTCTGGTCGCATGATCCGTATTTCGCGTGGTTCGACTATTGGCTGAAGGGCAAACAAAACGGGATTATGGACGGACCAGCGGTGTCCTATTCGCCGCGCGCCTGGGTAGAGGGTCGCGCGCATTACCGACCGGATGACTGGCGGCAGGCCGAACGCTGGCCGCCGCCCGCGGCGCGGCCGCTGCGCCTTTATCTGCACGGCGAAGGCGGTCTCGATGCGACCGCACCCGGCGGCCCGCCGCGCCATTTTCGCTATGATCCGCGCCGACCAATCCCGACCCTCGGCGGCCGCAACATGCTGATCTCAGCCGGTGCCGTCGACCAGCGTCCGGTGCAGGCATTGCCCGATTACGGGCTTATCTATCATGGCGCCGCGCTCGCCCGGCCGATCACGATCGCCGGCAATGTCCGGCTGCTGTTGCATGTCGCCTCCGACTGTCCCGACACCGATTTTGTCGCCAAGCTGATCGACCTTTATCCGGACGGTCGCGCGATGCTGCTGATGGACGGCGTGACCCGGGCGCTTTATCGCGACGGTACGGGCGAGCCGCGCCCGTTGGCGCCGGGTCGGGTCGAGCCGCTGGTGGTCGATCTGGGCCATATCTGTCACACCTTTGACGCCGGCCACCGCATTGAGATCGACATCACCAGCAGCAATGTTCCGCGCCGCGCCCGCAATACCAACAGTGGTCATCCGGTGCTGGCCAACGACACCGCGGCTGATATTCGGGTGGCAACCAATTCGGTCCATCATGGGGCGCCAACACCCTCGTTTGTGACGCTGCCGGTACTGGCGTGACCGAGCCGACTGGCGGGTCGCCCTTTGCGCCCGGCCCGACGAGAACCCTCGACTCGGAACCGCGGCGCGGTCAAAGATAGCCCTGGGCAAAAAGGCTGCTGCGGGGCGGAGTAGCATATGAAAAGCGACGACAGGCCGCGTAATTATCGCCGGGATACGCTGCTGACGCATCTCGGCCGCCATCCCGAGGCGCATCATGGCGCCGTCAATCCGCCGGTCTATCACGCCTCGACAATCCTGTCGGCGAATATGGCGGAATGGGAGGCCAAGCGGGCGCCTGGGCGGCGCTTTGACGTTGTCCGCTATGGTCTGCT